>JBILYQ010000159.1:0-5608 GCA_044377655.1 Flavobacterium sp. | reverse complement strand
TTGCTGTGTAGTAGAAAGTTGCCTTGGAACCATCCCCTTGGAATTCGATATCGGAAATTTTCATTTCTAGTTTTTGGGCTATTGCCAATTCCCGTGCGCGAATTTTCATTGGTTCTTCTCTTTCCCTAGCTTTAGACCAAATATCAATGTCTTTTTGGGAAGCTTTTCTGTATATTTTTGGAATGTCTTTGCTTTTATGATCGACACCTTTTTTCTTCATTTGTATTTTAACCAATTCTCCGGTAAGTGTCACAATGCCAATATCATGACCTGGAGAAGCTTCTGTTGCAACGATGTCGCCAATACTTAAAGTGATTTTTTCAGAATTGCGATAAAACTCTTTTCGGCCGTTTTTGAAACGCACTTCGACACAGTCAAAGGCGATTTCGCCATTGGCCAAACTCATATTGGCAAGCCAATCGAAAACAGTCAATTTATTGCAGCTATCGGTGCCGCAAGTCCCATTATTTTTACAACCCTTTGGCGCTCCGCCATCAGAAGTTGAACAACTTGTACATGCCATAATTTTATATGTAGTGTTGTGAAGGACACAACTTAAGTTCTTAAAACGTTTTGAGCGTAAAGATAGTATATTTTTTAATTTTTAATTTAAGCTTTGAATATTATAACGAAACTTTAAAATGAAGTTTCTGAGTATAAAAAATTCTTTTTTTGCTCCAATTAATTGATTTCGACAGAATAATTTAGCATGTTTCTGTTGGTTTCGTCTAGCTTTTTTTTGGAGTTGAAAGCGTTTTTTAACAAAGTAATGTTCCAATTATTTCTTTTTTTCCAGTCGGAAAAAGTTTCTGATTTCCAGTCAAAATCATCTTTCCAAAAATACTTTGGTGAAACATAACAGTAGGTGTATGGAATTAGGTAAGAACTATCGTTTTGTGTTTTTACTTTTAACGATTCTTTTTCGTTTCGATAAATGGATTGCGGATAAAGCAACGTTATCTTTCTTTTTTGGGCCTCGTTTTTCAGAAAATTGGAAATTTCAAGATAATCTTTTTCAATCTTTTTCAAACTAAATTGGTTGTATGTCGTTTCCCCGATTTTATCTATTGGTCGCAATTGGATAACATCGATGGCATATTGATCATATACTTTGAAAAAATCTTTTAGTTCATGAAAATTATCCTGATTAAAAGTATAATTAATGCGTAAACGCAATTTTGGATTGGTTTTTTTCTGTTCAGTAATGGATTGTAAAACGCTATGAAATTTTTCATATACCCCTTTGTCCATTAAATCCTCATAGGTTTCTTTTGTAACGCCATGCATCGACAAAATAAACTCGTCCAATCCAGCATTTGTAAAATTTGTGACATCTTCACGTTCTAATAAATTACCATTTGTAATCATGCTAATATAGGGAACGCGATGGTTTTTGGCAATTTCAATAAGCTTGGTATTGTGTTTAAAAAGTGTGGGTTCAGCGCCACAACCAATTTGCAATTTGAGGGCATTTTTAAAAATGGCATTGGCAATTTCTTCCATGTTTTCCTCTTTAAAAATGCCCTTCATATTGTTTCTAACATATTCTTCATCTGTAAAATAGCACATTTTGCAGCGCAAATTACAGGCCAAAACAGGATCTAATTGTATGGCTAAATATCTTTTGTTCAAAATAGAAAGCAACCACAATCCAAGAAATTTAATTCTGTGGCTTTTGATGTAATTGTTAAACCTTAGTATTTTGTAAATATCCATAGAATTGTAATTATGCGTCTAATTTATATAATTTATCAGATAGGCGAATTCTGAAAGGTAATTGGAAAGTCACTTTGTCTCCAAGTATTGCTTTATCGCAAGCTTTCCCGTTGACAAAAATATTTTTGGCAATCAGTTCTTGATTTCCTGTGCTTGGACCGGAAATTAATATTCTATCTTCGTTTTTTAGTTCGTGATTTTCGATTAAAAACTGGCCAACGCTGGCTTTGGTAAAATAATGTTCAACTTTGCCAATCAATACTTTTTTGATTTTTATTTTTTGACGAATGTCTTTTGATTTTTCGGCCACAGCCAATGCTATGTCGGATAGTTCGCCCGAATGTTTAAACAGTAGTTTATCTGATTTTCCTTTTCTGAAAATCATGTTGCCGTTTTTAACTCCTCGACGCAATTTTACTTGGTCTACTAATGGCATATGAATGATTTCCTGACATTCTGTTGAGCAACAGTTTTCCATCGCAGCTTTACATTGGTCGCATTGAATGAATAATAAATGACAGCCTTCGTTCTCACAATTGGTATGATTGTCGCATGGTTTTCCGCATTGGTGACATTGGGAAACGATATCCTCGGTAATTCTCTCGCCTAAACGATGGTCAAATACAAAATTCTTACCAATGAATTTACTTTCTAGTTTTTCTTCCTTAATTTGTTTGGCGTAATTGATGATTCCGCCTTCCAATTGGAACACATTTTTAAACCCTTGATGCTTAAAATAGGCCGAAGCTTTTTCGCAACGAATTCCGCCAGTGCAATACATCACTAGGTTTTTATTTTCTTTGAAGTCTTTTAATTGCTCATTGATTATAGGCAAACTTTCTCGAAAAGTCTCTACATCTGGAGTAATAGCGCCTTTGAAATGGCCAATTTCACTTTCGTAATGATTTCTAAAATCGACCACAATGGTATTTGGATTTTCTAAAATTTCATTGAACTCATTGGCTTTTAGATGTACGCCAATGTTAGTCACATCAAAGGTTTCGTCGTTTAAGCCATCGGCTACAATTTTGTCGCGGAGTTTTACAGTCAGTTTTAAAAAAGAATGGTCATCATGTTCCACGGCTACATTTAAGCGGATGTTTTTCATGAAATCATATATTTCTAATGTTTCGCGAAAGGCTTCAAAATTTTCTGCAGGAACACTCATTTGTGCATTGATTCCTTCTTTGGCAACATATGTTCTGCCTAGCGCATCAAGCGGATTCCAAGCTAGGAATAAATCGTCGCGAAATTTTTTTGGGTTTTCAATTTTGGCATACGCATAGAAAGACAATGTTAGTCGTTGTTTGCCGGCTTGATCAATAAGTTCGGCTCTTTCTTCTGCGCTTAAGGTGTTATACAGTTGCATGCTATAAACAGTTTAAGTGAGAAATAGGTAATGAACTCTAATTGGAAGAATTCGGAGCAAAAGTAAAGATTAATTTGTAAATTATCTCGTTTTTAATTAAACATCGAACTAAGGCGTGTTAATTTCAATTAAGATGCGTTTTTTATTATAATGGAATTTTTCGTCTAAAAACAGTATTAAGTATTCTTGATTATTGAATATAATTCAGTAACTTTAAATTATGTAAGTGAGTTGTTTTTTAGTTCATTAAAGTCAATGATGTTCAATTTAAACCGTTTTGCTATGAGAATTTCTTTTGAAAAAAAAATATTGTTGGGGTTTATCATCAATTTGCTAGTTGTTGTTGTGTCGGGATGGGTTTTTATCTACAGGTTTAAAGAACGCCGAAACGAAGCAATTGATTCTTTATTAAATTGGGCTGGACTTTCCCTGTTTGTACTTTCGTTACTATTGTTGACAATTGTTTATTTCATTATCCGTTCTCAACTGAGGGCGAAAAATATTTCCCAAAATTCACTTTTAGAAAATAAAAAATTGCTTCAGTCCATTATTGACAATACTTCGAATCCTATTTTTATAAAAAAAATAAACGGAGAGTATTTATTAATTAATAAACAGTTTGAATTGTTATTTAAAATTTCAAATGCTGATATTTTAGGAAAAACAGATCATGATTTTTTGCCAAAAGAAATTGCAGATAGCTACAGAAATTCAGATTTTGAAGTTGTAAAAGCATTAAGAGAATTGAAAACAGAGGAAACGATAGATCAATCCGATGGCTCCCATACTTATATTGCAGTAAAATTTCCCTTGTACGACTCTTTGGGAAGGATTTATGCCATTGGTGGAATTTCAACGGATATTTCGGAAAGAAAAAAATTAGAGGAATCTTCGAAAGCGGCGGATAAGTTTTTCAACATGTCATTAGAGATGATGATTATTGCTTCCATGGATAAATTTATAAAAATTAATCCTGCGGTGAGCAAAATCTTGGGCTATTCTGAGGAGGAATTATTAAGCAAACCTTTTTTGGAGTTTACACATCCTGATGACATTGGAATCACCCAAAAAGAAGTTATAAAACTAAAAACAGGTGCGTTAACTGTGAAGTTTGAAAACCGATATATTTGCAAAGACGGTTCTGTAAAATGGCTTTCTTGGTCCGTTTTTCCCGATGTGCCAATAGGTTTTTTATATGCTGTAGCCAGCGATATCACAATCAAGAAGGAAATTGAAAAATCATTAAATATTGCAGATAAATTTTTCAACATCTCTTTTGATGTTTTCATGATTTTTGAGAAAGATGTTTTTACAAAAGTAAACCCTTCTTTCGAAAGAATATTGGGTTATAGTCAAAATGAAGTATTGGGCAAAACCCTTTTAGAATTCTTACATCCTGCCGATATTGCCATTTACACTAATTTAATTAACAAATTAAAAATTAACGATTCTTTTGTGACTCAGAGGCTGCGTTTTAGAAGCAAAGACGATTCGTACAAGTGGTGTAATTGGACAAGCACTATTGATTTACAAACCGGAATAATTTACGCTGTTGCCAACGATGTTTCTGAATTATTGGAAAATGAGGAGTCTCTTAAAATTTCGAATATGTTTTTCAATATGGCGTTTAATATTTTCACCGTTTCCAAAGACGAACATTTTATTAAAACTAACCAGGCTTTCACCAAAACATTAGGTTATACTCAAGCCGAAGTGAATCAAATAAAATACACGGAATTAATCCATCCAGACGACACACAAATTACCTCCGAAATACTGTCAAAGCATTTAAAAGGAGAATCGGCAGTTAACTTTAGAAATCGTTTTCTTTGCAAAGACGGCACCTATAAATGGCTGGATTGGAACAGTACTGTAGATGTGCAGCATGGGGTTTTTTATTCTGTTGCTCGAGATATTACCGATTTGGTCAGATTAGAAGATGAACAACAAACGGCTATTAATAATTTGTATCAAAACGAGGAAAAACTTAGATTAATTGTTGAAAATATTGGAGAAGGAGTTATTGTGGCCAATGTAGATAAAAAAATAATATTGGCAAATACAACGGCTAACGAAATCTTTGGAACAAAAGAAGATGATGAGATATCAACCAGTTTCGAAAATCATTTTGAGCTTTATTTTCCAGATCAAAAAACTACATTTCCATCCCAAAATTTACCAATGGAACGCGCTTTGAATGGAGAATCAACCAATGATATTGATTTGGTACTTTTTAATCCTACATCAAAAGAAAGAAGACGAGTTTTAATTAGCGGGCGACCTTTAGTAGACCAAAATAAAAATGTGGTGGCGGCTGTAGTAACCATAAAAGACATCAGTAAATACAAACAACTGGAGGAAGAATTGCAAGAAACAGAATCGAAATACAGACAATTAATCGGTTTCAAAAAAGGAAATGATACCCTGTCTTAATACTTGTTAACCTAAATAAGGAACAATAAAAACCCTGTCAAAGTTCAAAACTCTGACAGGGTTATAATTTTTTTTGAATGAAACTCTTAA
>JBILYQ010000158.1:0-5612 GCA_044377655.1 Flavobacterium sp. | reverse complement strand
TCCAAAAGGATTTAAATTACTCGAACGCGCACCGGGAGTTTCCGTAGAACACATCATCGCTTCCACCGAAGCCGACTTGATTATTGAAGGAGAAATTCCAGAAATGGTGATTGATTAATAACTTATCACAACGAATAAAAACCGCCATTTAAAATTTTAAATAGCGGTTTTTTATTCGTTATAAAATATCTATAACCTTTTCGATTAAAAAAACCAACTTGCCACAAAAATTGCTGTTACCACACATATTAAATCCACCAGAAGCATTGTGCCAAGCGTATAACGGGTGTTTTTAACATTGATAGAACCAAAGTAAACCGCAATTACATAAAACGTAGTTTCAGCGCTGCATTGGAAAATACAACTCAACCTTCCAGTAAAAGAATCGGGGCCAAAAGTTCGCATAGAATCTATCATAAATCCTCGTGAACCACCAGAACTAAAAGGACGAAGCATCGCCACAGGTAACGAATCGGTTATCTGCTTGCTGACACCAATATTAGAAAACACAAAGGAAATTCCATTACTTATTATCTCGAACAAACCACTATTTCTAAAAAAAGAAATCGCCACCAACATTCCTAAAACATAAGGAAATATTTTAACTCCTGTTTGTAAACCATTATTGGCGCCAGTGACAAAGGAATCAAAAATGGTCGTCTCTTGTGCAACAAATTTTTTCTCGTTAACAAAAGAAAATAGCAATGTAAAACCAATAATTGTCACCAACATCAACCCTGAAAGATTAGCGGTAAAAAAGTTTTTCCCTATTAAATCCAATCCATTAACGTAAAATAAAAGTCCAACAATTGCAGCAATTATAGTCATCAATGCCACAACTAACGAGGCACTTTTGAAATTGATTTTTTGTCTAATTCCAACAATTAAAAATGCCGCTATCGTTCCAATAAAAGAAGTGATAATACAAGGCAACATCACATCCGCAGGATTACTGGCGTTTTCGGCAGCTCGATATCCAATGATGGAAGTTGGTATCAGAGTAAGTCCGGCAGCATGCAAACACATGAACATAATTTGGGCATCGCTAGCTTTATCCTTTTCGGGATTTAATTCTTGTAAACTCTGCATGGCTTTCAATCCAAACGGCGTTGCTGCTGAATCCAATCCTAAAAAATTAGCAGCAAAATTTAAGGTCATGTACGAGATCGATTCATGATTTTTGGGAACAGTTGGAAATACTTTAGTAAACATTGGACTCAACTTTTTAGCCAACTTTTCGGCTGCGCCAGATACAATTAAAAGTTCCATCAATCCGCAGAAAAAGGCCAAATAAGCAATTAACGGAAGGATTAAATCCATCAAACTGTTTTTGCAAGTTGGCAGCAATCCATCCGCTTTTTGAACGCCACTATAAATTTTTACGGTTTTGGATTTGTAAACATAAGTTGTGTCTACATTTAGAGTATCGCTATTGATAATCATGGTTTGCTCTGGCGCTCTTTCAATGCTGTCTTTAATGAAAACAGGCAGTTGATTTAGGTATTTCTCTGAAATTAAAATCGGGTCGTCTTTCTTTCCGTTTAATACAAAATCAACTGAATAACTATCGCCAGAAAACAAACTGAACACGACAAACACAATTGAAGAAACAAAAATAGCGAGCCAAAATCTACTTAATACCATGATTTGTTTTTTTGTAAATGTAATTATTTATACTAGAAAAAGTTATGGCAAATTCACAGATTATTTTAATTTGTGAATTTGCCGTTCCTTTAACTTATTTCTGTTTTTAAACATGAATAATTTCCTCGTCAATTAATAAATCTTCTCTTCTCAATCGGAGGAAAATTTGAGCCACAGCAATGGTATCTTTTTCGCAATAAGTAACAATTCGGTCGATATCTTTTTCGACATAAAAAACATGCCCCACTTGGCTGCCATCGATATCGCCTTTTGGCGAAGGAATTCCAAGGATTTTTGTGAGCAACTTTAAGGATGTAAAATGTTTGTAATCGCCAAATTTCCATAACTCCAACGTATCCAAATGTGGAATTTCCCATGGTTTTTTCCCAAATAAATTCAGTTTGTTCGGAAGCGCAATTTGATTGATAATCATTCTTCTTGCAATGAACGGAATATCAAATTCTTTGGCATTATGACCACACAAAACATGTTGTGGCAAGTTAAAATGATTGTTAAGCAGGTTATTAAAATCATGTAAAATCTTTTTTTCATCGCCAAAAAAAGAGGTCACTCTAAAGTTTCGGATGTCGCCTTTATTAACAAAATAGCCCACAGAAATACAAACTATTTTTCCAAACTCGGCCCAAATCCCAGCGCGTTCATAGAAATCTTCTGGAGAATAATCGTCTTTTCGTTGGTATTGCGTTTTGTGTTCCCAAAGTTGTTTCATTTCATCATCCAATGAATTAAAATGCTCTTCCAGCGGAACGGTTTCAATATCCAAGAAAAGGATGTTGTCGAGGCGGATTTTTTCTATCATAACAAAATATTTAGATGAGTTCAAAAACTTTTGAAGTCCTAAATTTAATGAATTTTAGTAAGATTGCAGGTTTAAATTCATGAAAATTCGCTCAATTGCTGTTTGCCTTAAAACAAACTTTGTTGGTTGGTGGGATTCTCATGTTCCAAAAGCCATTTTTTGCGCCATAAACCTCCGGCATATCCTGTAAGTGAACCATTGGCTCCAATGACTCTGTGACACGGAACAACAATCCACAATGGGTTTTTTCCGTTGGCGGAAGCCACAGCGCGAATGGCTTTTACATCGCCAAGTTTTTTGGATAAATCCAAATAAGATATTGTTTTCCCAAAAGGAATAGCTAGTAATTCTTGCCAAACTCTTTGCTGAAAATCGGTTCCTTTTGGTTGGAGTTGGAAAGTGAAATCGGTTCTGTTTCCATCGAAATATTCTTGAAGTTGGGAAACAGCATTTTGTAAAAAAGTTGGAATTTTAACAGAAATAGAACCTTCGGATAAAACAGAAATTTCGGAAATACCATTTTCATCACCGACAATTTTGGTAATTCCTAAAGGTGAATTTATAAAAGCTATTTCCATTGAACAAAATTAGTCTTTTAACCGTAATGCCATTATTTAGAAAAAGTATAAATGTACTCTTCCAACGCTTTCAATTCTTCATCGCTCATGGCTTTGGTAATTGAAAAATTGGTTTTCATCACTTCATATTGACTTGGATCAACAATTGGTTTAGCGTCATTTTTTAAAAAGTCAACGATATTCCCATTTTGTTCTTTGTAAATTTTTGCAATTTCTTCTAAACTTGGTCCAATTATTTTTTGGTCTGGTTTATGGCAGGCAACACAATTTCCTTTATTTTCGAAGAGTTCTTTGCCCGAAATTTTTTCTTTTGACGAATCGCTTCCCGTTTTTCCAAATGATTCTTCGCTTTCTTTTTTACAGGAAATCAAGAACAATAAGAAAAAGAACAAAACAATTTTTTTCATTTTATTTGTTTAAAATTATAGCCGCTTCTTTGGCAAAATAGGTAGAAATCAAACTCGCGCCAGCTCTTTTGATACACATTAATTGTTCCATCATAATTTTATCGTGATCCAGCCAACCGCGTTCTGCAGCCGCTTTTATCATAGCATATTCGCCCGAAACATGGAAAACCGTAACGGGAACATTAACGGCGTTTTTGACTTCGCGAACGATATCTAAATAGGCAATTCCTGGTTTTACCATCACCATATCAGCACCTTCTTCAACATCCATTAAGGCTTCTTTGATGGCTTCGATACGATTGGCATAATCCATTTGGTAGGTTTTTTTGTCTTTTGGCACTTCAACAGGCTCAGCATCCGACAAAGTGTCTCTTGGCGCGCTATCTAATGCATCGCGAAATGGTCCGTAAAATGCCGAAGCATATTTGGCTGAATAACTCATGATTCCTACATTTTGAAATCCTGCGGTATCCAATCCTTGACGTAAACGCAAAACACGACCGTCCATCATGTCGCTTGGCGCTACAAAATCGGCACCGGCATGAGCGTGAGAAACTGCCATTTTTACCAAAGCTTCGTTGGTGGCATCATTGGCAATATCGCCGCTTTCAATAATTCCGTCATGACCGTAAATGGAGTAAGGATCCAAAGCCACATCGGGCATAACAATCATTTCCGGGCAAGCCGTTTTTATGGATTTAATGGCTTTTTGCATCAATCCGTTTGGATTCCAAGCTTCTTTTCCAGTGTTATCTTTTAGGGATTCGTCCACTTTTACGTAAATGTTTACGGCACGAATTCCTAAAGCAAAAAGTTCTTTGACTTCTTCAACAGTCAAATCAATCGAACGACGAAAAATTCCTGGCATGGAAACGATTTCTACTTTATAATTTTCGCCTTCCGCAATGAACATTGGAAACATAAAATCACTCGGACTTAATGTGGTTTCGCGAACTAAACTTCTTATAGATTCATTTACTCGTAATCTTCTGCCTCTTTGTAGTGGGAACATTTAATATATGATTTAAGATTAATGACTGTAGATTTTTGATTTAAAACAAATTGGGGATAACAGAAAATCTGAAATCACAAATCGTTAATCATCAATCTGCAATCCAATTTTTTGGATTCTCTAATACTTTAATTAATTTTTCTTCTTCAGTGCCAATTTCTGGATGATGGTCATAAACCCACTGAACATGTGGCGGCAAAGACATCAAAATACTTTCAATTCGTCCATTGGTTTTTAGACCAAATAAAGTGCCTTTGTCATGCACTAAATTGAATTCTACATACCGACCGCGACGTATTTCTTGCCATGTACGTTGTGCGGCTGTGTAGTCTATATTTTTTCTTCGTTCTACAATTGGAACATAGGCGTCAAGAAAACTGTTGCCCACTTCGGTTACAAAATTAAACCAATCTTTCATTGACATTGTTTCATTTGCTTTGCAATAATCAAAAAACAAACCCCCAATTCCTCGAGCTTCCTTGCGATGGGCATTCCAAAAATAATCGTCACATTGTGTTTTGTATTTTGGATAAAACTCTGGATTGTGTTTGTCGCAAGCGGTTTTACAAGTTTGATGAAAATGAATGGCATCTTCCTCAAACAGATAATAGGGCGTTAAATCTTGACCGCCACCAAACCATTGCTGAATCACATTTCCATTATCGTCATACATTTCAAAATACCTCCAATTGGCATGAACCGTTGGAACCATTGGGCTTTTTGGATGAATAACCAAACTCAATCCGCAGGCAAAAAAATCGGCTTCGCCAACGTTGAACATTTTTTGCATGGCTTCAGGCAATTTTCCATGCACTGCTGAAATGTTGACGCCGCCTTTTTCAAAAACGCTTCCGTTTTCAATCACGCGGGTTCGTCCACCGCCGCCTTCTGGTCGTTCCCAAATATCTTCTTTGAATTTGGCTTGACCTTCGACCGCTTCCAATCCTTTACAGATTTGATCTTGAAGATTTTGTATGTATGTGTAAAATTTGTTTTTCATAATAAATATAAGCATTTATAAGGCTTCCGTAAGTTACTTTAGAGTTTCCTTTATTGACTCATATAATTCCATATCTAAAGGTTTTTCATTGGTTGGAGTGAACTCGTTCGGTACTGTTCTTTGCCAAAGATAACCGTTATTCTCGGCTACT
>JBILYQ010000157.1:0-5620 GCA_044377655.1 Flavobacterium sp. | reverse complement strand
TTTTATCCTCTATAGATGGACAATATCTTGGACCAAGACTCTTAATTCTCCCGTTAAACATAGGAGAACGATCAAAACCTTCTCGAAGAATATCATGAACTTCTAAGGAAGTGTAGGTCATGTGACATAATTTTTGATTTGTTAAGGGTTGCGTCTCGTCAGAATAAGAAAATTTATCAGGCCTAACGTCTCCGGGTTCTTCTTTCATTTTAGAATAATCTAAAGAACGCCCATCTACTCGTGGCGGAGTACCCGTTTTCATTCTGCCAGATTCAAAACCCGCAGCGACTAAGTCTTCCGTAATTCCATATGCCGCACTTTCACCTGCTCTTCCTCCACCAAATTGTTTTTCCCCTATATGAATTAGACCATTCAGAAATGTTCCATTTGTTAAAACTACTGATTTAGCTCTAATCTCTAATCCGAGAGAAGTTTTTATCCCTTCTACTTTACCGTTATTGATGATCAATCCTTTTACCATCTCTTGATAAAAATCAAGATTTGGGGTTTGCTCCAGCATAAGACGCCATTCTTCAGAAAAACGCATTCTATCACTTTGCACTCTAGGTGACCACATAGCTGGGCCTTTTGATTTATTCAACATCTTAAACTGAATGGCAGTTTTATCAGAAACAATTCCCGAGTAACCACCAAGAGCGTCAATTTCCCGAACGATTTGACCTTTTGCAATTCCTCCCATGGCAGGATTACACGACATTTGAGCGATGCTCTGTAAGCTCATTGTTACTAGAAGGGTTTGGCAACCAAGATTGGCCGAAGCTGCGGCAGCTTCGCAACCAGCATGACCAGCACCAACAACTATCACATCATATTTTTCTAAAAACATTTTTATTAATTTATTGGGTTTTAGCGCTCAAAATAAACACTAAAGTAAATGTTTCACGTGGAACATAGTTTAAGGACCTACGGAAAGATTTGTTTATTGTTTCACGTGGAACAATTTGATTTTCTCCTCTTCTTTTTGACGCATTAAAATCTCATCAGATTTAGATTTATCTTTATAGCCACAATAATGCAAAACGCCATGAACCATGACGCGTTGTATCTCTTCGTCAAAAGAAACGTTGAATTCATGAGCGTTTTCTTTAACTCTCTCAACAGAAATAAAAATATCTCCGTGTAATTCGTTTCCTATAGTATAATCGAAACTAATAATATCGGTTAAAGTGTCGTGATCGAGATATTGTTTGTTGATTTCAAATAAATAGTCATCGTCACAAAAAATATAATTAATATCACCTTCCTTCTTCTTTTCGGAAACAATAACCTGCGATAGCCATTCTGAAAAAAGAGATTCATTCGAAAGTTTAAAGTCTATTTCATAATTAAAACTAATCATTACTCTTAAAATATTTTTTAACTTTTTGATTAAAATTTGACCGCAAAGGTAAGCTTTGTCTATTAAGAATCTCAATACTGTTCAAATATTCTCTTAACCTAAAAGGCAAAGGATTTGATGGATTATTAAATTCTTTTGTATTTGTTTCTGCTTGCCGTTTCTTTTCTTCACCTTGTTGTTGAATAGCTTTGTCTAACTTTATAAGTTCGTATTTAAGATTTAACATCTTCTGCAAAACGTCATTATTAAATCCTTTGTTTAACAATTGCTTTTCAATTTGCTTCATTTGATCAATGGCATTTTGTCCATTACCGCCTAAACCTTGTTTTTTAAGTTCATTTGCTAAAGCTTCACGAAGTTGCTGTTGCTCTTTGTATATATCTAAAATAGCTTTGGCGTCTCCTTCTCCATCTTGGCCTTCTTCACCTCCTTTTTCATTTCCTTGTCCAGAACCTTTACCTTTTTCTCCTTTACTTCCTTGTTGACCATTTCCGGGTTTTTCTCCTTGGCTACCTTCTTTTCCTTCGCCTGGTTTATCTCCTTTTTTCATTCCTTTCTTGGCTTTTTCTCCAAGTCCTTCTTGCTTTTTTATAATATCAGGTAATTGCATACCCGAGCCTTCGCCTTTACCAGGCTTAGGCTTTCCTTTACCTGAACCCGACATTTGCATCTGCATTTGCATCCCATTGAGAATATCACTCAACATATCTGATAACTTATTAGATGAGGAAATAGCGTATTGTTGATTTGAATTCCCTTTAGCGATATTGGCTTCCGCTAAATTTTCCAACGCTTTGTCAACATTGTAATGTACATCGCCAATTTCTTTAGTAATACTTTCAGCAATTTTTGGATTTCTTAAGGACATGGCAAACAAACTATCATCAACATGTTTAAATTGTTGTTTTAAATCTTGCTGTAACTTAAGGTTTTTATTGAAAGAAGGAGAACCGCGTTTTAAACCTTTTAACTGTTGCATAACCTCTTCTTGTGAAAAAGAATAAGCCAATAAATTATCCATAATTTGTCTAAGCATAGCAACATCCTCTTCCATTTGTTCCATATCACCAGAGGCCATTGACTCCATCATTTCCATACTCATTTGCTTCATCTTCTTAGAAGCACTTTTTTGTTTTGGTTTTGCTTTTTCCTTTTGTTGTTTTTGAAGTTGATCTTTTGCCTTTTTTAAATCATCATCAATACTTTTTTCTTCTGGTTCGGTATTTGGGATTTCTAGAGGAGATTTTAACTCTTTATTGTCTTTATCTAATTCCTTTAATTCTTCCTTGATTTTATCAAATTCTTTATTGATTTCTTCTTGCTTTTGTTCGCTGTTGTCATTAGAATTTTCAGAAAGTTTTTCTTGTTTTTCAGAAAGTTTATCAAGCTTGTCAGCTAACTGTTGTGCTTTCTTTTCAACATAAAATTTTTTGGTTAATTCTACAAGTTGTTCGAGGTTCTTCATTTGATTTTTACTGTTTTGCTTGAATTTTTCCATTTTTTCAAACAACTCTTCTTTAGTAATTTTCTCATTTAACTTTTTAAGTTCGTCTAGCAATTTTTGATTTTTATCTAAATCTTGTTGCGACTTTTCAAGACGATCTTTCAACACTTCTTTTAGTTCATCCTTTTTTTCTGATGTAATTTTATCAAGGTTATCTTTCATCTTCTCTGCAAATTCTTTCATCATTTGGTCTTGTTGCTGTTGACGCTTTAAGAAATCATTCACTTTTTGTTGTTCCTTAAATTCCAAATTGTCTTTTTCCTTACCCATTTTATTGAGCTTATCCATCTCAGAAATTTGTTTTTCTTGAGTGTTTAAAGATTTTTGCAAGGAATTAATGTTTTCATTCTGCTGTAGAAGCATTTCGTCTTCTTTCTCGGTTTGAGTTTCAATTCTATTACTGAAAACAGACGATTTGGTGCTTTTATAATTATGAATAGCATCATTATCAAAAATCTCAAAATAATAATCATATGAAACACCCTCTTCAACTGGAAGGTTGCTAGGAAAAGAAAACACAAACTGATCGAATACGTCTTTCTTAACGGCAATTGTAGCGCGTCTAAGGAGGTTTGGTTTGTCTTTTGGACAATAAACAATTTGAAGCTTGGACAAGCCATAATCATCAGATATCTGACCCAAAACAAAGTTTTTATTAACTTTTAAACTATCTGGAGCATTCGTAACACTAATTGCAGGAAATTGATCTTTAATAACAGAAATTTGATAATTCAATTTTTCATAATTCTTAACTTTATTATTAGAAGTAAGAATTTGATAATCTGTATTTTGATTGATATATTTTGAAATTAAAAAAATATTATTTTGTTTAGTAAATGTAAGTTTCGAATTAGCATCAACCCAGTCTACTTTTTGAGTTGACAATGTGTTCATTTTCCAAGTAATTCTAGTTCCTTCTGGAATTATAGCATTGCCGGTTCCTTTACTAATTTCAGATTTTCTATTTAAATATGAGGGGAAAGTAAAAAGCATTTCAAAGTTTGCAATTGACGGAACGGTAATAACTTCAAGTTCAAAATCTTTAGAAGAAATATTGTTGGCTTCAATGTGGAATTCGAGATTCTGCGTAGGTTTTGGAATTATAAATTCGAATTCACCCGATTTACTTTTCTCCATAAAATAACTTTCCTCACCAATAAAAATTATAGCGTTTTCTGGAACAACATTACCAATAGTTTTTACTTTTAAAAGAAAATCTTTGTTTTGTTCCGTTTGCAGATTGGTATTCAAAACCATAAATTCAAAAGGAGCTGGAGGTAAAAACTGTTGCTTGAAATTAACCACTCTATTCAAACTCTGAGAAATCATTGTGCTATTTCCAGAAATATAAAAGAACGCGAAAAACAAAATCGGAACAATGGCAACTGGCAAATATTTCTTATTTTTAGCGAAATTTATGGCATTGCCAAACGGAATAGGCTGTAGGTTGGTTGCTTTTTGATTAATAGAGGCCAAGAGTAACTCTGATTTATTATTATCTTCTGATAATTGCAAAAAATTGGTCAATCTATCTCCAACTTCACTGAAATGACTTCCGATAATTGTAGACGCTTCTTTATAATCAATTCCTTTTTGAAGTTTGAATAATTTAAAAATAGGAAAAGCAATAAATCGGGCCAAAAGGAACAATTCCACAAAGATAAACGCCCAAAAAAGGAATGTTCTTGCGGTTGGTTTTAGCCAAAGGAAATATTCGATGAAAAGCGTAAAAATAAAGTACAACAAACCCAATCCAACAAAGAAAATGGTTCCTCGTAACAATTCGTTGGTGTAAAACTTCTTGATAAAGCTTTCTAACTTTAGATAAATAACGTTTGTGTTTTCCAATTTTTACAATTCTTTTTTATAACCGATAAAAGTACAAATTTTTAAATTCTAACAACGTTAAATATTCCTAAAGAGAAATTCGTGAATATGTCGCTAATTAAATTTTATCTTTGCACCAAAATTTACAAAAAATGTCTAAACAAGTTCGTGTGCGTTTTGCACCAAGTCCAACTGGACCATTACATATTGGTGGTGTGAGGACGGCGCTTTTCAATTATCTTTTTGCTAAAAAAAATAACGGTGTTTTCTACCTACGAATTGAAGACACCGACCAAAACCGTTTTGTTCCTGGAGCCGAACAATACCTCTTTGAAGCATTAGAATGGTTGGGGATTTCCCCAAGTGAAACCATCGATAAGAATGAAAAATATGGTCCTTATCGTCAAAGTGAACGCAAGCACTTGTATAAACAATATGCTGATCAATTAATTAAATCGGGGAATGCCTACTATGCTTTTGATACTTCGGAAGCATTAGATACTTTAAGAAAAGAATATGAAAGCGAAGGAAAAACGTTTATTTACAACTGGAGTAATCGCGAAAAACTAGCTACTTCTTTGGTAATTTCGGAAGAAGAAACGAAGAAAAGAATTGCTGCTGGTGAAGATTTTGTTATTCGTTTTAAAACACCTGTTAACGAAACTTTGCATTTGCACGACATCATTCGTGGCGACATTAAATTTGAAACCAATCTATTGGACGATAAAGTTTTATTCAAATCGGATGGCATGCCAACCTATCATTTGGCGAACATCGTTGATGACCATTTAATGAAAACATCGCATGTTATTCGTGGTGAAGAATGGTTGCCTTCAATGCCGTTACACGTTTTATTATACAGAAGTTTTGGATGGGAAGCTCCAGAATTTGCCCATTTACCATTGATTTTAAAACCAATCGGAAATGGA
>JBILYQ010000156.1:0-5627 GCA_044377655.1 Flavobacterium sp. | reverse complement strand
AGTTAATATAAATACAATATGGTCTTATTATGGAAATAGTAAAAATAGTAATATTAAAAAAAAGTAGAAAAAAATAGTATTTTCATAAAAAAACACATAATTATTTCCGTATTATCAAAATCAATCTTTTGAAGAATTATATAAATGAGTAACGTTATAGTACTATTACTGACTTAAGAATTGATTATCTTTGCAAACATTCTTAAATTAGCTATGATTACAAAGGATATTTCAACACTTGAACCAAAGAAAAACATCATTATCAAAGGGGCTCAAATTCACAATTTGAAAAACCTAGATGTTGCCATTCCTAGAAATAAATTAGTTGTGATTACGGGTCTTTCAGGATCTGGAAAATCGAGTTTGGCTTTCGATACTTTGTATGCAGAAGGACAACGTCGTTATGTGGAAAGTTTGTCAAGTTATGCAAGACAGTTTCTTGGAAGACTAGACAAGCCAAAAGTGGAATACATCAAAGGAATTGCACCGGCAATTGCTATTGAACAGAAAGTAAACACTACTAATGCGCGTTCAACAGTGGGAACTTCAACTGAAATTTATGATTATTTGAAGTTACTTTTTGCAAGGGTTGGAAAAACATTCTCCCCAATTTCTGGCAAGGAAGTAAAAAAAGACACCGTTACTGATGTCCTTACAGAAGTCAAAACATTTCAATTGGAATCTAAATGGCTTCTTCTTGCTCCTATCCATTTAGAAGAAGGACGACAATTAGAAGATAAATTAAAAGTTCTTTTACAACAAGGATTTGCTCGTATCTTGGTCAATAATGAAATGGTTCGATTGGACGAAATTGACCAATATTCTTTTAACGTCAAAGACATTTTATTAATAATTGATAGAATTGTAGTAAAAGACGAAGAAGAATTTTATAACCGATTAGCAGATGCCATACAAACTGCTTTTTTTGAAGGAAAAGGCGTTTGTTATCTTCAAGACCTTAGTACCAATAATAGAACGCTCTTCAGTTCAAATTTCGAGTTGGACGGAATTACTTTTTTAGAACCTAATGTCCATTTATTTAGTTTTAATAATCCTTATGGAGCTTGCCCAACTTGTGAAGGCTATGGCAACATAATCGGTATTGATGAAGAATTAGTGATACCCAATACCGCTTTATCGGTGTTCCAAAATGCAATATATCCTTGGCGCGGCGACAGCAGCATGGGATGGTATAGAGAATTGTTGGTTAACAATGCCTATAAGTTTGACTTCCCAATTCATAAACCCTATTTTGAACTTTCGGAAGAACAACGAAATTTAGTTTGGAACGGAAACGAATACTTCATTGGGTTGAATAAATTTTTTCAAGAACTTGAAGATAAAAATTATAAAATCCAAAATAGGGTGATGTTATCGCGCTATCGTGGAAAAACAAAATGCAGTACCTGCAAAGGAAAACGATTACGAAAAGAAGCCAACTACATCACTGTTGGACAAATGACAATTTCAGACTTGGTGGATTTGCCTATTAAAAGGTTAATTAATTTTTTTAAAGCCTTGGAATTATCCGAATATGACCAAAAAGTAGCCAAGCGTTTACTATTAGAAATAAATAGCAGACTACTGTTTTTAAGCGATGTAGGATTGGATTATTTATCCTTAAACAGAAACTCTGCCTCCCTTTCGGGTGGGGAGTCGCAAAGAATTAATTTGGCTACCTCCTTAGGAAGTAGTTTGGTTGGTTCAATGTATATTTTGGACGAACCAAGCATTGGATTACACCAAAAAGATACCGAACGATTGATTAAAGTATTGAAAAATCTTCGCGATTTGGGCAACACCGTTATTGTGGTGGAACATGATGAAGACATCATGAAAAATGCCGATATGATTATCGATATTGGTCCCGAAGCTGGAACATTTGGCGGAGAATTGGTTGCACAAGGCACTTTTGAAGAAATCTTGCAATCGGATTCCTTAACCGCTAAATACCTTAATGGACAAATGGAGATTTCGGTGCCAAAAAAACGCAGAAAATCCAACAATGCTATAGAAATAAAAGGCGCAAGAGAACATAATTTACAAAACATAGATGTCAATTTTCCTTTGGAAAGTTTGACTGTCATTACAGGTGTTTCGGGTAGCGGAAAAAGCACTTTGGTAAAGAAAATTCTCTTGCCAGCATTGCAAAAAAAACTTGAAAACATCACTGACAAAGCGGGACAATTTACCTCTATATCTGGCAGCTATTCCCATATTCGATATGTGGAATATGTCGATCAAAACCCAATTGGGAGAAGCTCTCGCTCCAATCCTGTCACTTATATCAAGGCCTATGATGACATTAGGGATTTGTATACCAAAGAAAAATTATCAAAAATTCGTGGGTATCAAGCCAAGCATTTTTCCTTTAATGTGGACGGTGGCCGATGTGAAACCTGCAAAGGCGAAGGTTCAATCAACGTGGAAATGGTTTTTATGGCAGATGTATCTTTGCCCTGCGATACCTGTGGCGGCAAACGATTCAAAAAAGAAGTGCTGGAAGTAACCTTTGAAGGCAAAAATATTGATAACATTTTAACGATGACTATTGATGATGCCATTGCCTTTTTTTCTTCCAATAAACAACAAAAAATTACCCAAAAACTCCAACCCTTGCAAGATGTAGGTTTGGGATATGTACAGTTAGGCCAATCCTCCTCTACTCTTTCTGGTGGCGAGGCGCAGCGTATAAAACTGGCGTCATTTTTGACCCGAGGCATCATGAAAGACAAAGCCCTTTTTGTTTTTGACGAACCCACAACGGGTTTGCACTTTCACGACATCAAAAAACTATTGGCTTCCTTCGACGCACTGTTGGATAAAGGCCATTCGATAATTGTCATTGAACACAATCTAGATTTGATAAAATGTGCCGATTGGATAATTGATTTGGGTCCCGAAGGTGGAGAAAATGGCGGACAGCTGCTTGCCGTGGGCACACCCGAAGAGATTGCTAAAAATAAAAACTCCATTACCGGTTTTTATCTCAAGGATAAATTATAATTCCAACTTCTTATTCTTATTTCAAAGTCATATAGCAATCCAATTGGTTAAACCAAAAGCTTTGCTATATGTTTTAAATAGTTCAACATCCTGCTTTTTCGTTGGATGAACTGTTCAAAAACTTCGAAAAACTGCATAAAAACAAGGATATACTGCTTTAAACATTTAAATCCTAACTAAAATCTTCAAATTGCCTTAAAAAAGTACATTTAGTATTTTTACATTGAAAATCGAATTGGCAATCTAGTTGTTACAAGTAAAAAAAGGAATTCAAGGGATATTTCACTCTATTGATAAAATGCTCCTTTGTTTCTGATGGATTATAAGTTGAAGTGGTATTGATAACCCACCAGTAGAATTTTCTGCTTATTGAAGTACTATTTTTTTGGTGATTTTGTGGGTGGCAGTTTCCAAAACGCCAAGATAAATTCCTTTGCTTAAACCGTTAATGTTGACTTGCTCTACTAATTGAGAATCGATTATTTGTTGCGCCATCACTGTCTTTCCTTGTATATCGATTAAAGAAAAAGTATACCTGCTTTCTGAAATTATTCCTTTGTTGATGGTTATAATTTGGGTGGTTGGATTGGCAAAAAAACCAACTTGAAAATCATCCTCTAGTTGTTGATTACCCATAACAGTGCTCGCTTTTGCAAAATGTAGTGTAGCGCCAATTGCCGCTTTAGCAATGTTATACACATAGTTTGGATCCATATTTACTAATAAATCGGTTGCTGTATGACGATGTGGAGTTTCATTGGTTTCAAAAAAACCAGTAATTATCTCGTTGTTTGCTTCAAAAGGCATGTAATCTGAGGCATACGCATAGGATAAAAAGGTATCTAATGGCGAATATAATCCTACACAGGTAATTAATTCATTGGTGATAGTGTTGGAAGCAGCATTATTGGATGTTGGACTACCCGTATCCCTTTCGCAAGTGATGGTATTGTTTTCGATGCCTGCCACGCCACCCACTTCGTCAATATTGAACACTAACCGGATATTCATTTTTGGAGTAGTGGCATTGACCACACTGTTCACATAGTGCTGACTACCAATTAGACCATCTTCTTCGCCAGCAAAATTGATGAATTTGATAGAATATTCGGTGGGAATATTTTGCAATAAACGAGCAATTTCTAGAATGGTAACCACGCCACTTCCATTATCATTGGTTCCTGTTCCAGTGATGGAATCATAATGTCCTGAGATAATTACAAAAGTGTTGGGATACAAGGTGCCTATTTTGGTTACCACCAAATTTTTGCAAGTGGCTCCCGAGTAAGAAAAAGAATCCTCCACTAGTTGACTTTGAGTATATCCAAAGCTTAAATATTGATTTTTTAACCACGTTAAGGTGTTGGCCAAAGCTGGAGTATTTTTGCGTTTAACACCTAAACCTTCATAGGTGGTTAGGTTATTTAAAATTGTAGTTGCGGAACATTGGTTGACCACATTGCCATAGGCAGGAATATAAACTTGACTGTGTGCTTGACAGAAAGGCAACATGGCAACAAGTAAAAAAAGGTTTTTTTTCATTGGAAAAATAATAAAAATTTAGGGCTTCTTATATAATGATAGCAAATGTAATGAAAAAGAAAAAATTAGAAATAGTTATTTTGTTTGTTTTCAAAAAAATTAGTACCCGAAACAATTTTATTTGCAAAAAAGGATTGAAAAACAAACAGTTAATTTTCATTAACAAATCGTTGACAAATCATTTATGGGTTTTGGCACAGCAATTGGAATGTACCAATCAACGGAAACAATTTCTGTCCGAGGAAGCCGAAAATCGCAAGAGTAAGCAAAACTCAAATTATATTGATTATGAAAAAAATTACCTTTTTAGTAGCAGGAATCATGTTGTTGACTGGAACTGCGAATGCATCAGAAATAATCAAAATTACTGATGAAGTAACAAGAGCTCGCTTTAGCTTTGATGAGCCAATCTCGTTTATGGAACGTGGCATTGAGTTTTTTGTTTTTGCAAATGGAGAATTTGATTTCAATACAAGACCACAAGATAGCCAAGGAGCTTATTTTTTCAAAACAGCTGGAAGAAGAACCACTAACGTTGAAAGAGGAAGACCAGTAAACTATGGCACTTTGATTGAGCATGATAGTTTTGGAAGAGTGAGAAGAATTGGCAACACGTTTATCAATTATGACAGTAGAGACAGAGTGAACAGAATTGGAACTGTTTATATGAGATACAATCGAGTTGGTTTGCTACAAGTTGGCGGATTGAAAATAGTGTACAACCGTAGAGGTGATATTATTGACACCATAGGAAGTGTAAAAGGTTTTAGAAACACAGGATATGTGTATAACAATCATCAAGGAAATCAATTTGATGATGACTATAGCGCATCAAACAGCGGTGATGCGTATTACTATTACAAAACCGACGGAACAAAAGGCAAAATTGAAGACGACAGAAAAGTTGAAAAAGAAAGAAAATAATAGTTAGTTTATAAATAGGTTGGTTTGTTTTTTGACAAAAGTCTCGCGAAGCTGAAAAGTGATGCGAGATTTTTTATGTAATGGTAATTCCAATCCTCTTGAAAGATTTTGCAATCACTGCATTAACATCCACAGAAACTCTAAGTTTATAGCTC
>JBILYQ010000008.1:0-16841 GCA_044377655.1 Flavobacterium sp. | reverse complement strand
TACCGCGTTGGATTAAAAGTTGTGCAATAAGTTCGTCAACATGGAGTTGTGACGCCAATTGTTTTACTTTTTCGGGGGATGGTTTTGGTTTTATTGTCCAGCGCATAATTAATTATGGTTTATGATTTTGGATGTACGATGTCAAGATAAAAACAAATTTAGTTTAAAATAACTACAAATACCTTTTAAAATTGAAACAATTCAAATCCTAAATACAATATATTATTGATTACTTTTGACCTACATTTTTTAATAAAAAAAACCAAAATGCAAATCCAAGGACAAATTGTAGATATTGAAAATAGACGAATTTATTCAGGTGAAATTACTGTTGAAAACGGAAAGATAATTTCGATAACTGAGGAAACTCATGACGTTCAAAACTTCATACTACCGGGATTTATCGACGCGCACATTCATATTGAAAGTTCGATGCTTGTACCTTCTGAATTTGCCAAAATTGCGGTTTTGCATGGAACGGTTGCGACAATTTCCGACCCACATGAAATTGCGAATGTTCTAGGAAAATCAGGCGTTTATTATATGATTGAAAACGGGAAACAAACGCCGTTTAAATTCCATTTTGGCGCGCCATCTTGCGTTCCTGCCACTTCTTTTGAAAGTGCCGGTGCTGTGATTGATTCTGAGGAAATTGCAGAATTAATGGCCAATCCTGATATTTATTATTTATCCGAAATGATGAATTATCCTGGTGTTTTGTTTGACGATGCCGAAGTTTTAAAGAAAATTGAATGGGCAAAACATTTTGGAAAACCCGTTGATGGCCACGCGCCAGGATTGCGAGGCGAACCGATAAAAAAATATATTGCTGCGGGAATTTCAACCGACCATGAATGTTTTACTTATGACGAAGCGGCCGAAAAATTATCGCTTGGCATGAAAGTCATAATCCGCGAAGGAAGCGCCGCAAAAAACTTTGAAGCGCTCATCGATTTACTTCCAGAAAACTACGATAACATGATGTTTTGTTCTGATGACAAACATCCTGATGATTTGATTGTTGGACATATTAATTTGCTTTGCTCGCGAGCGGTTGCCAAAGGAATTGACCTTTTTAAAATACTGCAAGTGGCATGTGTCAATCCAGTACATCATTATAAAATGAATGTGGGTTTATTGAAACCGAACGACGATGCCGATTTTATAGTGGTGGAAAATTTAGTCGATTTTAAAGTGAAACAAACCTATATTAATGGTGAATTGGTTGCCGAAAACGGTCACTCTTTTGTAAAACATGTTCCATTTGAAACGCCAAATAATTTCAATATTACTGCGAAAGAATTGGCTGATTTTGAAATTTTGAGTTCCGCAAAAACAATTCGAGTCATCGAAGCTTTGGAAGGCCAACTGATTACCAATGAAATTCATCATAAATCGTTATTGGTTGAGGGAAAATTAGTTTCCGATACAGAAAATGATATTCTAAAAATGGCAGTTGTCAATCGTTATGCGAATACTAAACCAGCCGTTGCATTCATCAAAAATTTTGGATTGAAAAAAGGTGCCATTGCCAGTTCAGTGGCGCACGATTGCCATAATATTGTGGTGGTTGGCACTTCCGATGAGGAAATTTTGAGCGCTGTAAATCTGCTTATTGAAAACACAGGCGGAATTTGTGCCGTGAATGGAACTGAAAAAAAATCGTTAGCACTTCCCGTTGCCGGAATTATGAGCGATAAAGACGGTTGGGAAACTGGAAAAGCCTACCAAGAAATTGATGCCATGGCAAAAGAACTGGGCAGTACTTTGAAAGCGCCTTTTATGACACTTTCGTTCATGGCATTGCTTGTTATTCCTGACTTGAAATTATCCGACAAAGGATTATTTAGCGGAAATAGTTTTTCGTTTGTAGATTTGGAAGTTTAGTTAGAAAAGAAGAAAGAGGAAAGATATCTTTATTATTCTGGCTTGTCTTGCTTCTTACTCTTTGCTTCTGCAATCTTCCCACCAACCACAACAACAATTTCTCCTTTTGGAGGTTTGTTTTCAAAATGTGTCAAAACTTCTCTAACCGTTCCACGCACATTTTCTTCGTGCAGTTTTGATAATTCCCTGGAGACACATATTTGTCGGTCGGCGCCGAAATAAGTAATGAATTCAGTCAATGTCTTCAACAGTTTATGTGGCGAAACGTATAAAATCATTGTTCGAGTTTCTTCGGCTAACACTAAATATCGAGTTTGTTTTCCTTTTTTATCAGGCAAAAAACCTTCGAAAACGAATTTATCATTGGGCAAACCGCTATTGACCAAAGCAGGAACAAAAGCCGTTGCACCGGGCAAACATTCTACTGTAATATTATTTTCCACGCACGCTCTAGTTAACAAAAAACCAGGATCGGAAATGGCTGGCGTGCCCGCATCGGAAATCAAAGCGATGGTTTCGCCTGCTTTCAATCTTGTGATTAAATTCTCGATTGTTTTGTGCTCATTGTGCATGTGATGACTGTGCATGTGTGTTCCAATCTCGAAATGCTTGAGCAATTTTCCGCTGGTTCTAGTGTCTTCAGCCAAGATTAAATCGACTTCTTTCAAGATTCGAACGGCGCGAAAAGTCATGTCTTCAAGATTGCCAATTGGCGTAGGAACAATGTAAAGTTTGGACATTTAAACAAATTTTTGAGCAACAATTTCCATAAATCGTTCGGCATAATCTTCGTTGCCTTGCCAATTATTATAATCGGGCTTTACCATATCTTCTACAAAATTTTTGGCTTCTTCAAGAGTGTCAAAGGTGTTCAACTGCGACAAAACACGATTGTAATCTTCGTTGCTTTCCCCAAAAAGATATTTAACAAAACCAACTCTATCATTCAAGGCAACGGAAATGCTTTTGGAAACCGTTTCGTGCAATGGCTGAACTTTTGTTTCATTTATAACAACATCTTCTTGCTCTAAAGTCTCAGAATAGATGGGATCTGTTTCTTTTAGAACCGAAACCTCATTCGGTTTGATAAAAATAGGGTCGGTATAATTTTCGCCTAAAAAATCTTCAAACGAGATTTGTTTTGGCTCATTTTTAGGGTCAAATACAATTTCGTCCAAGGGCAATTCTGTAGTTTCTTCTTCTATTGCCAATTCAAAAGCGGGCTTAAAAATGGGTTCATCGATAACTTCTTGTAGCGTTTCTTCTAAATCAGTTGTTTCTTGAATGGCTTCTGATTCTATCACAATTTGTTCAACCTCAACAATCGTTTCCTCAGCAGAGACAAAAAGAGGCGCAGCAATAGTCAATTCTTCAGCCTCGAAGTTTTCGGTTAATTTTTCTTCAAAAACTTCAGCAGAAATTTCGGATTTAAACGTTTCAAAACCGTCCCCATAAAATTTTAAAATGGTGAGTGTTTCATATAATTTTTGAGTTTCTTTATGTAATTGATCTACTTCCGATTTGCTTTTTAGCTTCAAAACCCGGTGTGCAATGCTGATTAATTCAGCTTCCAATCTTTTTTTCATAACTTTAAAAATTATAGTGATTCTGCGTGTCTAATTTTAATAAATTTGTTTTCGTTACAAAGTAATAAAAACTATTCATTTTTAAAGGCTGAAAAATACAAAATGTTTCTCGAAAATACAGTAAATCATAAAGAACAATTTGGTTGGATTGAAGTAATCTGCGGTTCGATGTTTTCGGGCAAGACCGAAGAACTTATTCGCAGACTAAAAAGAGCGCAATTCGCCAAGCAAAAAGTTGAAATTTTCAAACCCGCTATTGACACACGTTATCATGACGAAATGGTAGTTTCCCATGATTCAAACCAAATTCGTTCCACTCCAGTTCCAGCTGCCGCCAACATTGCTATTTTGGCACAAGGATGCGACGTTGTTGGGATTGACGAAGCGCAATTTTTTGATGATGAAATTGTGAAAATCTGCAATGATTTGGCAAATTCGGGCATTCGAGTCATTGTTGCTGGTTTGGATATGGATTTCAAAGGCAATCCATTTGGCCCGATGCCTGCTTTGATGGCAACGGCCGAATATGTTACCAAAGTACATGCCGTTTGTACCAGAACAGGAAATTTAGCAAACTACAGTTTTAGAAAAGCCGATAATGACAAATTAGTAATGCTTGGAGAAACGGAAGAATATGAACCACTAAGTCGCGCCGCCTATTTTAATGCCATGAAACGCAATCAAGAAGACAAAGACGATGCCCAAGATAAAAATTTGTCGAAAGACAATAAATAATCACGAATTTGACACTAACCATTCGAAATATCATTCCAATTATCAAAGCCACTTGGGTTGGGAACGATGATATTGCTATTATCGAAACTATTTCCATCGACAGCCGTTCGCTACAAAACAGTTCAAGCACATTATTTTTTGCGCTTTCTGGACCAAACCATGATGGCCATCAATATATTGGAGAGCTGATTGAAAAAGGAGTTCGGTTTTTTGTTGTAACTCAAATCCCTGAACATTTAAAAGCCAAAGCCAATTATTTAGTTGTTGAAAACACTTTAGAAGCGTTACAAAAAATAGCTTCTTACTACAGAAGTTTGTTTGATTTTACTGTTATCGGAATTACGGGAAGCAACGGTAAAACAATAATTAAAGAATGGCTCAATTTTCTTTTAAGTCCCGATTACAACATAATTAGAAGTCCAAAAAGTTACAATTCACAAGTTGGTGTGCCGCTTTCCATACTTGGAATCAACGAAAAACACAATTTAGGAATTTTTGAAGCGGGAATTTCCATGATTAATGAAATGGAAAACCTCGAAAAAATAATTCAACCTTCGATAGGTATTTTATCAAATATTGGTTCGGCACACGATGAAGGTTTTAGCAGCATCGGTGAAAAAATCAAGGAAAAATTAAAACTTTTTACTTCGGTTAATGTTTTGATTTTGAATAAAAACAAAACCATTAAGGCCTTTTTGAACCCAAAAATAAAAACATTTTGTTGGAGTTCAGAATTTAAAGATGCGGATGTTTTTGTTACAAAAAAAATTGTTGGAGAACTTACAGAATTACAAATTACGTATTTAGAAGAAACTTTTCCAGTTATCATTCCGTTTCAAGACCAAGCGTCGGTGGAAAACTCAGTTAATTGTTTGATGGTAATGCTTTATTTTGGATACAATTCCAAAGTAATCCAAACCCGAATGCAATTGTTATATCCTGTAGAAATGCGATTAAAAGTGAAAAATGGAATCAACAATTCAACCTTAATTGATGACAGTTACAGTTCCGATTTTCAATCGATAAAAATTGCATTGGACTTTTTGGAAAATCAAAAGCAACACAAAAAGAAAACCATCATATTATCGGATATTTTTCAAAGCGGTTTGACAGACGAGGAACTATATTCAAAAGTATCGCAATTGATAATTTCCAACAAAATCAATAGAGTGATTGGCATTGGTGAAACCATTTCAAATTTCAAGTCAAAATTTATCAATAGCACCGTTTTTAAAAATACCTCAGATTTTATAACGGCTTTCGACAGCATGAATTTTGAAAATGAGACGATTTTGATAAAAGGGGCAAGAGATTTTCATTTTGAAAAAATTGTTTCATTACTCGAAGAGAAAACACACGAAACTGTTTTGGAGATCAACCTCAATGCAATTAGTCATAATTTGAATTTCTATAAATCCAAACTCCTATCAAAAACCAAATTAATGGTTATGGTTAAAGCCTTTGGATACGGAAACGGCGGCTTTGAAATTGCAAAATTACTTGAACACCACAAGGTCGATTATCTTGGCGTGGCTTTTGCTGATGAAGGAATTTCGTTGAAAAATGCCGGCATTGAACTCCCAATTATGGTTTTAAATCCTGAGACAACTAGCTTTCCTGCTATTATTCAACATCATC
This sequence comes from Flavobacterium sp., assembly GCA_044377655.1. Taxonomy (GTDB): domain Bacteria; phylum Bacteroidota; class Bacteroidia; order Flavobacteriales; family Flavobacteriaceae; genus Flavobacterium. Next base: position 10,995 of record JBILYQ010000008.1, on the reverse strand, counting down.
TTGAACCCGAAATTTATTCTATAAAAGGATTAAAAGCCTTTTTAAAAATTGCAGAACAAAAGAAATTGAAGCATTTCCCGATTCACATAAAACTAGATACTGGAATGCACCGTTTGGGTTTTGAAGAACATAATATTGCCGAATTGACTGCAACATTGCAGGGAAATGAAACTGTAAAAGTGAAAAGTATTTTGTCGCATATGGCAACAAGCGACGATTTGGAACATCAGGAATTTGCATTGCACCAAATTGATTTGTTTGAGAAATTATCTTTAAAACTAATTTCTGAATTAAAAATAAATCCAATTCGTCATATTTTAAACACTTCGGGAATTTCTAATTTTCCTCAAGCGCAATATAACATGGTTCGTTTAGGTATTGGCATTTATGGCATTTCTAGTGATGAAGACGAACAAAAATACTTGGAAAATGTTGGTACTTTAAAATCGGTTATTTCACAAATCCGAACTATTCAAAAAGGGGAAAGTGTTGGCTATGGCCGAAGATTTGTTGCAGAAAGAGAAACAAAAATTGCCACGATTCCTATTGGTTATGCCGATGGAATAAGCAGAAATTGGGGAAATGGTTTGGGATATGTTATAATAAACAATAAGAAAGCAAAGATTGTTGGTAGCATTTGCATGGATATGTTAATGGTTGATGTCACAGAAATTGATTGCAAAGAAGGAAATTCGGCAATTATTTTTGGTGAAAATCCAACGGTAAGTTTTATTGCCGAGCAACTCCATACAATTCCTTATGAAATCCTGACCAGCATTTCGCAACGCGTGAAAAGAGTTTTTTATAGAGAATAACATGATTTTTTTGCGGGAAGGTTTAATCGTATTAAAATTTTAACTAATTTAGATTTTTTATTAACCTAAAAAACAAAATAATTATGGGATTTTTTAGCGATTTCAAAGCCTCTTTGATGAAAGGTGACGTTTTAAGTTTAGCAACCGCTGTAGTAATTGGTGGTGCATTTGGAAAAATTGTTGGCTCTGCTGTTGACGATGTAATCATGCCAATTGTAGGATTGATTACTGGCGGTATCGACTTTACACAAAAATTTATCACCCTTGACGGAAACAGTTATGTGAATTTAGAAGCTGCAAAAAAAGCCGGCGCTGCCGTTATCACCTATGGTAATTTAGTTCAGGCTATTATCAATTTTGTAATTATTGCATTGTTTATTTTCATTATTCTTCGTGCAGCCGAAAAAGCCAAGAAGAAAGAAGTGGTTGTTGCTCCAGCACCTGCCGGACCAACACAGGAAGAATTGCTTACACAAATTAGAGATTTATTGAAAAAATAAAACCGCTACATTATATATTCTAACCAAACCGCTTCTTAATTGAGGCGGTTTTTCTTTTTTACAAATTTTGTAAAGCAATGGAATTTCTATCTACTTTTGTATTTCAGAATTTATAAAAACTTAAAAATAAAGATATGAAAGTTGCTGTTGTTGGCGCAACCGGAATGGTTGGCGAAGTAATGTTACAAGTATTGGCTGAAAGAAATTTTCCATTGACAGAATTAATTCCTGTGGCTTCTGAAAAATCGGTTGGGAAAGAAATTGAATTTAAAGGAAAGAAATATAAAGTAGTTGGCATGCAAACTGCCGTTGACATGAAAGCCGATATTGCTTTATTTTCGGCTGGCGGCGAAACATCGTTAGAATGGGCGCCAAAATTTGCTGCAGCTGGAACAACGGTTATCGATAATTCATCCGCTTGGAGAATGGATCCTACCAAAAAATTAGTTGTTCCAGAAATTAATGCTTCCGAATTGACGGCTGCAGACAAAATTATCGCCAATCCAAACTGTTCTACAATTCAAATGGTGTTGGTTTTAGCACCATTGCACAAAAAATACAACATCAAACGCGTCATTGTTTCCACGTACCAATCCATTACTGGAACTGGTGTGAAAGCCGTGCAACAATTAGAAAATGAATATGCCGGAATTAAAGGCGAAATGGCATATAAATATCCCATTCATCGCAATGCTATTCCACAATGTGACAGTTTTGAAGAAAACGGGTATACCAAAGAAGAAATGAAATTGGTTCGCGAAACCCAAAAAATAATTGGAGACAAATCCATCGCAGTCACGGCTACAGCGGTTCGTGTGCCAATTGTTGGCGGACATAGCGAAGCTGTAAATGTTGAGTTTACAAACGATTTTGATGTTAACGAGGTTCGAAACATTTTGCACCACACTTCGGGCGTTGTCGTTCAAGATAATAATGACACGTATACGTATCCAATGCCAATGTATGCTCAAGGCAAAGACGATGTTTTTGTGGGTAGAATACGCAGAGACGAAAGCCAGCCAAACACTTTGAATATGTGGATCGTTGCTGATAATTTACGAAAAGGTGCCGCAACAAACACTATTCAAATTGCAGAATATTTAGTGGCCAATAAATTGGTTTAATTACCTATTTTTTTTAAAATATAGTTAGTCGTTTGATTTTACAAATCATAAATTTTGTTAAAATCAAACGGCTTTTAATTTTACATGATTACATTTGTGGGTAATGAAAAAGAAGTTTGTCATAATTAATGCTTTGATGGGTTTGGTAGTATTGTCTGCAATACTGTTCCAATCCATACATTCATTGGAACATTTGGCAAAGCAGTTTTCTGAAAAAACATGTCATCACAAATATGTACATCACAAATTTGAACTCAACCACAGTCATCACGATTGGGAGAAATGTTTTGCTTGTGAATTTACTTTAAGCAGTTACTTTTCTAACGAAATTCAAACTTTCGACTTTCATAAAGTTGTAATTTCTACGAAATATACATTTTCGCATTCTAAGGAAATAATCCTTTATTTTAAGGGAAGTCTTTTTGCCTTACGCGCACCGCCATTAGTTTAAAATAAAACAAAAAAATTAAGTCATTACTTCTCGGTGATGACCTTGTGTTTATATTTTAAATTGAAAAAATGGGACGAAAAATTCTCCTTCTTTTGATTGGCATGATTGGGCTTTCAGGCTACAGCCAATTTCAAATCAGCGGAAGATTAACCGACGAAAACAACAATCCTATAAAGGGCTGTCATGTTCATGTGGCTAATAAAACAAGCACATCCAACTCAAGTGGAGTATTCCGCATTACTAATTTGTCTGCCGGAAAAACACGCGTTTTCATTATCAATTTAGGATTTGAAAAATTCGAAAGCGTCATTGATTTAAAACAAGATACGATTTACAATATCACAATGACAAGAGAAATCAACGCCTTAGATGAAATTGTGATAAAACAAAAAAGTAATACTGTAAACACTTCAATTTTAGAGCAAAAAATCAAGTTAGAAACCATCGAAAAATATAGCAATCAAACTTTGGGAGAAGCTCTAAAAGAGGTAACCGGTGTGTCGCTAATGAAAACAGGAAGTTCTATTGTGAAACCAATAATAAATGGATTACACAGTTCGCGAGTGCCTATTTACAACAACAATGTTCGGCTTGAAGACCAACAGTGGGGAACGGAGCATGCTCCGAATTTTGATATCAATGCAGCGGGGAAAATTACCGTTGTAAAGGGTGCTTCAGGTCTTCAATATGGCGGAGATGCCATTGGTGGTTTAGTGATTATAGAGCCTATTTCCATCAAGAAAGACACTTTATTTGGAAAAACGATTATGAATTTGTCTTCTAATGGACGTGGCGGATCGTTGAGTACAAGTTTGCACAAAGGGAATTTTTGTGATTGGAGTTGGAATGCTTTGGCTACATTCAAGTATTTGGGAGATAGGGAAGCGCCAAACTATGTATTGTCTAACACGGGTAATAGAGAGATGAATTTTGCTGGAGATTTAAAATACATCGGAAAAAAATATGACCTGTCTTTTTTTTACAGTGTATACAATGCTAGAATTGGGATTTTGAGTGCTTCGCATACAGGAAATGTCAATGATTTATACAACTCCATAACAAATCAAATCCCTTTTGTGATTGATGATTTTACATACGATTTGAAAAATCCTAAACAAGAAGTACATCATCACTTGGCAAAAGTAAACTATAACCGTTACTTTAACGATGATACCACGTTGGGATTTCAATATTCATTTCAGTTCAACAAAAGACAAGAATTTGATTTAAGAACTGGTAGCGATGTCAACAAAGCGGCGCTTGATTTAGAGTTAGCCACTCACACTTTCAATTTGGATTACAAAAGTTTTTTTGAGAATTTGACACTGAAATCTGGACTGTATACGTCATATCAAAATAATTATTCAAGTCCTGGAACTGGTATTCGCCCTTTAATACCGACCTATCAAAAAACGGATTTTGGCATTTATGGCATTGCAGATTATAAAGTGTCGGAAACTTTTAAATTGGAAAGCGGACTGAGATATGACTTTTCAACAACTGAGGCTACAAAATATTATTTGAAATCTCGTTGGGATGAAAGAAATTACAGTCCTGAATTTGACAGTTTTATTGTTGGCGAAGACGGAAACCAATGGTTAACAAAACCTAAATTTACATTTAACAATGTATCTGCAAGTGTCGGGTTTACAAAGGATTTTACAAAAGGATTAAATTTGTTTTTCAATACGAGTCTTGCCATGAGAAATCCAAATCCTTCTGAGTTTTTCAGTGATGGATTACATCATTCCTCTGGAGTTGTTGAATTAGGAAATCTTAGACTAGAGAGGGAAAAATCATTTAAAATCGCCACGACTATTCAAAAAAAATGGGATACTTTTTCGATTATGGTAAATCCTTACGTGAATTTTATACAGGATTATATTTTCCTAAAACCTTTTGGTTTTGAAACAACAATCAGAGGTGCATTTCCTGTTTGGGAATACCAGCAAACGGACGGAAGATTTCTTGGTGTGGATTTCCAAACCCATTGGAAAATGAATGAAAACTGGGAACACTCTTTTTCTCTTGCATACGTTGAAGGATATGACAATAACAAAAAAGAACCCTTAATAGATATACCGCCTTTAAACTTAAATACAAAAATTCAATTTTTAAAAAAGGAATGGTATGATTTATTACTGGAACTAAAAGCAGATGTCGTGTTTCGTCAAAATCGATATCCCGACAACAACTTTACAACAAATATTATTATAAATGATGAGTTGTCTCCTGTTATTGTTGACATTAGTTCGACGCCTGCAGGCTATGGGTTAATCCATTTTTATTCCGAGATGAAGTTCAAATTATCAAAAAAAATTGCCTCCACCGTTGCATTTTCAGTTCAAAATATTACAAACACAAGTTATAGAGACTACCTAAATAGACAACGTTATTTTGCGGATGAAATGGGTAGAAATTTTCAAATACAATTAAAAATAAATTATTAAAAAACAAAATCATGAAAAAATTAAATTTTTTGGCCGTAACATTCGTATCCATTTTAGGATTAACCTCTTGTAGTAATGATGATAACGGTCCAGTAAATGAAGAAGAAGTAATCACAACTGTGGTTACCAAATTAACTGGCGGCGGACAAGTTATCAATTTAATTTCTAGAGACTTAGATGGCGATGGTCCAAATGCACCTGTTGTAACTGTTTCGGGAAATTTAATCGCTAACACCACCTATTTAGGTGAAACTTCCTTTTTAAATGAACTAGTAAATCCAGCAGATGACATAACAATTGAAGTTGAAGAAGAAGGAACAGACCATCAACTTTTTTATCAAATCCCAACTTCTTTAGGAGTTATTAACTACACCGACTCAGACACCAATGGAAATCCTATTGGACTGACTTTTAGTTATACGACTGCCAATGCATCGACTGGAAACTTAACGGTAACATTGAAACATCTGCCAAACAAATCGGCTGTTGGAGTTACTGATGGAGATATCACTAATGCTGGCGGCGCAACAGATGCGTTAGTAGCCTATCCTATTATAATTCAATAATAATTGTTTCAAAAAAAGGCTGTCAAAAAAGGACAGCCTTTTTTTGCGCTTTAACAAACTCCTGTTTTTTTTGACAAAAAAAACTATTTATGAATTAAAATTATAGATATTTAATTTTTTAAATAATAATATATAAATAATGTAAAAAATTAATTCTATTTTTACCTTATTACTAATTCTAAAAATGTCATTTATGAATTCAATGTTTACAAAAATCGTTAGAATACTTTTAGGAATTATGCTCATTGTGTTTGGCGCCAATAAGTTTTTGCATTTTATACCAATGGAAGCACCGACGGGTTCAGCAGGAGATTTTATGAATTCTCTTGGCGCAACAGGTTATATTTTTCCTGTAGTTGGCGTTTTGGAAGTTCTTATCGGCGCAATGCTACTTTTAAAAAAATGGGTGGCTTTTGCGTTAATTCTTTTAGCACCAATTTCAATAAACATCTTGCTTTTTCATTTATTTTTGGATATTCCTGGAGTTGCCGTGGCATTATTAGCCACCATTTTTAACGTGACTTTAATTTATAAGCATTGGCAACAATATAAACCACTATTTTATTAATATAATCAATGTTTTGATAGAAAAGCTCTTCATTTTGAAGGGCTTTTCTATTTAAAATAAATAGGACGCGGCAACCGAACCGTAATAAAATCCAGTAGTTGTGCTGTTTTTAATTTCATTGGTAGTGTACACAAAAGAATAAGATGCGTTCCAATTATTATACCTGAGTTTCACTCCTGTTTCCGCTTTAAAACGTATTGGATTGATTTTGAAAACCAAAGGACTGTTGTTATCGAAAAGGCTTCCTTGTAGGGTTGCATCAAAAACTTGGTAGTTTATTTTTGGTAATAAAAAAAGATAACACTCGCTATTTTTGCTTTTCCCTTTTTGCAATGAAGCGCCATAAAAATTAGAGTTTTGGATACCAAATAATGCTTTGTAAAGACTAATTCTCACTAATGAACCGACCGTAATTCCGGTAGAAACCGTTCCCAAATCAAGTTTCGATTGAACGTGAAAATCGATTTTGTCTGTAGAAAACTTAGGCGCTATTTTTTTAGAAAAAACGGTATTGCATTGCAATCCCAAAGCATTTCCGATTTGGTGTTGCCAGCCGTAAATTTTTCCAAAACCAAAAGTAGTGTGCATTATTTTTTGAAAATCTTGCGCCTGCGATAAAGGACCGACAACGCCGAGTTGAAAATTAGTTATCCAAACATTTTCGTTTTTATAAAATCGATTGACGCCAACTTCTGCAAACAAATATCCTGCATAGGGCCGGTTATGATCTTCAATTAAATCGGATTTCACCCATTTTGGATTGTAAATATATTGTCCCGCTTTAAAACTGATTATTTTCTTTACTTGGTCATTAGATTTATTTGACAAATGGCGATAAAACAATTCCATACCATTGGTATAATACTTATCGTTTATGGTTGATGTAAACGAATCGTTTTCCAAAACAAGTCCTATTTCGAAAGGGGTTTTGTTTTGAGAAAATAGCAATCCACAGTATAAAAAAACTGTCGATAAAATTACTTTTTTAAGCATTTTAATAGTCAATATTTCCTGTTTGTCTCATTACGCGAAGGATTTTATCTTTTCTTCTGTTGATGTATGACGATGAATTAGTGGCTTTATATTTTCTGGGATTAGGTAAAATTGCGGCAATTCCTGCGGCTTCTCTTGCCGATAAATATATTGCTTCTTTTTTATACCAGTGTTGGGATGCGGCTTCTGCGCCATAAATGCCCTCGCCCATTTCAATGCTATTGAGATACACTTCCATGATGCGTTCTTTTCCCCAAATTAATTCTATCAAAACAGTAAAATAAGCTTCCAATCCTTTTCTAACATAACTTCTTCCTTGCCAAAGAAAAACGTTTTTTGCAGTTTGTTGCGAAATGGTGCTTCCGCCTTTTAATTTTCTTCCTTTTTGATTGCTTTTAAATGCTTTTTGCATGGCTTTGAAATCAAAACCGTGATGCTTTAAGAAATAACCGTCTTCGGCAGCGATAACCGCTTTTTGGAGATTTGGCGAAATATTCTCCAATGGTTCCCAATCGTGATTAAGGTAGGCTTCTTTCCCATCGAGCTTGTTTTCAATAACTCGTGTAACCATTAATGGCGTTATCGGAACTGGAATCCATTTAAATAGAACCACTAAAACAATAGAAATTCCAAAAAACCACAACAAGGCTTTCCATAAAAATCGAAAAATCTTTCTTACCATAAATTTTGTTTTAAACTAAATCCGCTAATTCTTGACCAATTAAACTTCCTATAGCAACTCCCATTCCACCCAATCGCACTCCGCAAAAAACATTTTCCGAAAGTTGCGAAACAATTGGAGTTTTACTAGATCCCAAACCCATAATCCCACTCCAGCGATGCGCAATCTCAAAATCGTGATTGGGCAAAATTACTTCTTTTAATAATTGTTCCAATTTATTTTGTATCAAATCTGTTTGCCCAAATTCTGTTGTGGTTTCTCCTTGAAAATCAAGATTTCTTCCGCCACCAAGCAAAATTCTGTCGTTAATATTTCTAAAATAATAGTACCCTTTATCCAAATGAAAAGTTCCTTTTATATCGAGATTTGGTATTGGCTCGGTAATTAAAACCTGAGCTCTTGCGGGTTTAACGGCATTATTTGTAAGTTGGCTTGCAAAACCATTGGTGGCAAACAGTATTTTTTTGGTCATAAAACTGAAATCATCCATCACAACTTCAACTTGATTTTGCTTTTCATGAAAAGCAATAACCTCAACTTGATTTAGCACCATACTATTTTGAGAAATAACCTCTTTTAAAAGCGCCTGCATCATATTTCCAGTATCGATTTGCGCTTCAAAAGGGTTAAAAATCAAGTAGTCATGAATTCCTTGGAACGCAAATCGGTCTACTTCTTTAATAAAAACGGCATTTCTAAAAAGTGGTTTAAGTAGTTCATTAATGAATGGCAATTTTTGCAAACATTCGTTATAGGAACTCTCATCATCCTTCAAAAATAATTCATAACCCCCAAAAGGCTTAAAATCAATTGCCGAGTCTCCTAGTCTTTTTCTGAGCAATTGCAATCCATTCCATCGTTTTTGAATTAGTTGAAAAACTTCGTCTTCCGTATGTGATTTTAAATCATCCATAACTTCCGAAAGACTCCCAAAACAGGCAAATCCTGCATTTTTTGTACTAGCGCCTTGTGGCAACATTCCTTTTTCCAACACTAAAATTTTACTCTCTGGAAAACGTTCACGCAAGCGCAATGCACAATGTAAACCGACAATTCCACTTCCAACAATGGTATAGTCAATTCCTGAAAACCAATTTTTGAGTTCCCAATAACTAAGATTCATAAAAACATTTTTTTTAAAAGTACCGTTTTTTCACGTATTATATAGAACATCATATTTTACAGTCCTTACCTAAAACAAACATTTAATAAAGATATTTTAAAATTACCACATGTAGTTTATCGATTTGTTAAAATATTTATTAATTTGTCAATTGATTTGCTAAAAATAATTTTATATTTGAAATTATTTTTAGCAAATCAAAAAAACAAACTATTATGAAGCACAAATTACTTTCAGTCGCTTTTCTAGCGATAACGTGTTTTACTTTCGCGCAAGACAAAGCTCCCTTTTGGAAAACTTCCACTAAAAAAGGAAATATGATTGCACTTGATAGCAGAATGCAACTTCCAGAAAAAAATCTATATGATTTAGATGTAAATGGATTAAAAACAATTTTGGCAAGCTCTCCAAAAAGAACATCTACAACTTCATCAATTATAATTTCGTTGCCCGATGCAGAGGGAAAATTTGAAAAATTCAGTGTTTATGAAAACTCAATAATGGATCCAGCTTTAGCGGCTCGTTATCCAGAAATAAAGTCATATATTGCTGTTGGAATAGACAATCCTACTGCTACAGTTTATTTCAGTGTATCGCCGCTTGGTTTCAAATCAATGACATTAAGTGCTGATAAGTCGGCGGTGTTTATTGAACCTATCTCTCAAGATTTAAAAACATATTCTGTTTACAAAAAATCTGATAAAGCACAATCTTTATCAAGTTTTGAATGCAGTGTTATTGATGATGTGGCTCCACAAGTTGATCAATCCATGTTAAGACCAAATGCAGATGACTCAACTTTAAGAACATTTCGTTTAGCGGTTTCAACAACTGGAGAATATACAGCTTATTTTGGCGGTACAAAAGCACTAGCTTTAGCAGCAATCAATAATACTATGACACGTGTAAACGGCGTTTTTGAAAATGATTTTGCTGTTAGAATGATATTGATTGCTAATAATGATGCTGTTATTTATACAGATGCAGCAAGTGATCCTTACACAACAAGTTATAATAGTCAACTACAAACAACTTTAACCAATGTTATTGGTAGTGCAAATTATGATGTAGGTCATTTGTTTGTAAGAGCCGGAAACAATGGAAATGCTGGTTGTATAGGTTGTGTTTGTGATGCTGCTAAAGGAAGTGGTTTTACTTCTAGCACAATTCCTACTGGCGATACGTTTGATATTGATTATGTGGCTCACGAAATTGGACATCAATTTGGTGGAAATCATACTTTTTCTATGAGTAACGAAGGGACTGGAGTAAATATGGAGCCAGGTTCTGGATCAACGATTATGGGTTATGCTGGTATTACCAGTCAAGATGTTCAAACAAATTCTGATGCCTATTTTCATGCGGCAAGTATTCAACAAGTAACTAATAATGTAAAAACTAAAACGTGTCAAACTAATACTCCAACAGGAAATTCTGTCCCTACTGCTCTAGCTGGATTAGATTACACTATTCCTAAAAGTACACCATTTATGTTAACTGGTGCTGGAACTGATGCTAACGGAGATTTACTAACTTACAACTGGGAACAATTTGATAATGCAGCTTCAACTGCAACTGGAGCAAGTTCAGCAGCAATTGCAACTAGAACAACAGGTCCAACTTTTAGATCTTACAATTCATCAACTTCACCGGTAAGATATTTTCCAAATATGACAAGAGTTTTAGCGGGTGCAACTACTACGGCTGGAACTGAAATAACAGT
>JBILYQ010000155.1:0-5644 GCA_044377655.1 Flavobacterium sp. | reverse complement strand
GCACCGTAGTGTCCTTTTTTGTTAAGCGCAATAAAACCTACTTGAATGTCTTTGATGTTTTTGTTTCTGTTTTTGGTTAGTTTTACAATTCGGGAAACGGCTTCTTCACACGCTTTTTGCGGAGATTTTCCTTGTCGCATAAGTTCTACAACCAAATGACAACCCGCAATTCGGATAACTTCTTCGCCATGACCTGTTGCGGTCGCTGCACCAATTTCGTTATCAACAAACAATCCAGCACCAATTATTGGAGAATCACCCACGCGACCGTGCATTTTAAAAGCCATGCCACTTGTGGTACATGCGCCAGATAAATTTCCTGAACTATCAAGAGCAATCATACCAATGGTATCATGATTTTCGATATTGGCTATGGGTTTGTATTGACTGGTTTTGAGCCATTCCTTCCATTCCTTTTCGGAAGCTTCGACTAGTAAATTTTCTTTAGTAAAACCTTCCGATAATGCAAACTGCAACGCGCCATCGCCAACTAACATCACATGTGGTGTTTTTTCCATAACAGCGCGCGCAACAGAAACGGGATGTTTGATGTGTTCCAAACAAGCCACCGAGCCGATATTAGAGAACTCGTCCATGATACAAGAATCTAGCGTGACGCGTCCATCTCTATCAGGTCGACCACCATAACCAACACTTCGTTCATTTGGATCGCCTTCGGGAATTTTTACTCCGGCCTCAACCGCATCGAGAGCGCGACCGTTATTTTTTAGAATTTCCCAAGCGGCGCCATTGGCTTTCACGCCAAAATTCCATGTGGAAATCACGATGGGCTTATTCACTTTCCCTAAAGGAATTAGGGTTTCATCCTCTTTACCATGAAAAGTTTTCAAGGCTACTGCAACCGAACCAATTGCTGCAGTTTTTATAAAATCTCGGCGATTTGACATAATGTATACTTTTTTATTCGACACTTATTTCGTCTACAAACAACCACGCTTTTGAACCAGCTCCAGCAGAACCTTCTGGTATTTTACCAATGTTTTCAGCAATTACTTTAATGTATCGGGCTTTTTGAGTACCGAGTTTCATTTCCACTGTGCCATTCATTGACAAAATTTCAGCCATAATAACAAGCGAAACATTTTTAAAATTAATACCATCATCAGAAATAAAAACGGCTACACTTTTTGGGAAATGAATCCAACTTCCTTCGCTTGCCAAAAAACCAACAGTAACTTTATTGATTTGTTCACGCTTGCCCAAATCAACTGTGGCGATTACATCTTTTCCTGAGAAACCCAACCAATCACGACCAAATTTATCGCGATTTCCTATCATTCCGTCAACAAGTGTGAACTTTCCGCCTGCAGCATAACTCTCGCTCGGCGGATTAACCAAAGTGATGTTTTTGCCCGTCGCTTTATTAATATAAAATGATTGTTCTACTATACCGCTTTTTTGTTTCTGGTCTTCAAAATAGGCAGCTTTTACGGTCTGATTTGTAATAATTACAATTGGATTTGTATACTTAAAGGAATTCCAATTTGGGTTTGAACCATCGGTTGTATATCGAATTCCTTCCGGATTGCGTGTAGAATTTAAAGAAAACAATACGCCAGTTGTTTCAGAAGATGGCGCAACACTTGTTGTGATTTCGAAAAGTGCCTTGCTGTAATTGATATTTTTCTTCTCTAAAATTGGAAACTGTTGAAACATTCGGCTTTGAAAATCTTTATAGTTATCCGGCTTTGAAGTTCCCCAAAGCACTTCGGAAAGTGCCATTATCCTCGGAAAAATCATGTATTCCACTTTTTGGGCATCTTCCATATATTCTGTCCAAACGTTTCCTTGCGCACCAAGAATGTACTTTGTTTCGTCGGCTGCTAATTCTTTTGGCGTTGGATTAAAGCTGTACACTTTCTCTACCGTTGTATAACCGCCTATAGCTAAAGGTTCATTTTTAGATTCTCCTTGGTAATGATCAAAATAACAATGACTGCTAGGAGTCATAACTACAAAATGCTTTTGTTTTGCCGCCGCAATTCCGCCCTTAATTCCACGCCAGCTCATGACTGCAGCATTCGGAGCCAAACCTCCTTCGAGAATTTCATCCCAACCGATGATTTTTCGTCCCTTGTTGTTTACAAATTTTTCAATACGTTGTATAAAATAACTTTGCAATTCATGTTCGTCCTTCAAGCCTTCTTTTTGTATTAAAGCCTGACAATTAGTACATTTCTTCCATCTGGTCTTTGGACATTCATCACCGCCAATATGGATATATTCAGAAGGAAATAAACTTATAACTTCGGTCAAAATATTTTCAAGGAATTCGAAAGTTGACTCTTTTGGACAAAATACATCATCCAAAACTCCCCATTTTAGGGCTACTTCAAAAGGTCCGCCAGTACAAGAATATTCGGGATAAGCAGCTAAAGCGGCTACAGCATGTCCCGGCATTTCAATTTCTGGAACAACTGTTATGTGGCGTTGTGTGGCGTAAGCAACCACTTCTTTGATTTCTTCTTGGGTATAAAAACCGCCATAGCGTTTATCGTCAAACTTTTGCTCTTTATAATGTCCAACCATGGAACCTTTGCGCCAAGCACCAATTTCTGTAAGTTTTGGATATTGTTTGATTTCGATACGCCAACCTTGGTCATCAGTCAAATGCCAATGGAACGTATTCATTTTGTACATGACTAAATAATCAATGTACTTTTTGACGAAATCTACAGGAAAGAAATGGCGAGAAACGTCAAGATGCATGCCACGCCAAGCGTATTTTGGCTCGTCTTCAATTTGTAAACAAGGTAGTTTTATTTCATTCGTTTTTTCAGAAGAAACCAATTGAAGTAACGTTTGAACACCATAAAACAAACCATGATTAGCATTGGAATGTATGTTAATCTTGTCTTTGGAAATAATTAAACTGTAACTCTCTTTGTTGAAATTTATGGAATCGGGTGTGGCAACACTTAAAATGATTTTAGAAACTGCATTTGAATGGGAAGCAATTTTTAAATCCAAACCCGTTTGTAGTTGTATCACTTCGCGCAAATAGTTGGCCTCAAAGGAATTTTCATTGGCTTGGATAACCGTTGCGTTATGAAGCATAAAACTTCCGTCAGTTAATTTTAAAACTTTGGGTTGTGGAATTAAAGGTAGTTGTGTTTGGGAAAAAATAACATTACCTACTAACAACATTAAAAATACAAGTTTCTTCAACATAAATTCTGAGTTTATCATTACTGCGTCTGTTCGCTGCGCTCGAGTGGCTAAATTTACATAAAAAAATACAAAAAAAATGCCTCACAAATTGTGAGGCATTTTTTTATTCTATAAAAAGACTAGATTATTTCAAAGCCTCTATTTTAGCTTTTACTTCTTCTAATGAACCTTCAAAAACTTGAACATCAGTATTTCCTTTTTCAGAAGTTATAACGGTTGCTTTTGCTTTTCCATTTGTATTAGTTACTTCAACTTTTACTATTTTGGCAGCATCTTTTTTAGCACAACATTCCATTTTTTCATTAGAAGCTATGAATTTTCCGTTAGCATCGTAATGAGCCAAACATATTTCTTTTTGCTCAGGAGTACATTTTAGACTGTCGCACATCGCTGCACATTCGGATGCCGTCATTTTAGCACATTTGCTCATATCGCATTTGCCCATCATAGTTCCTTCTGCGCATTCCATTTTCATTATCATAACTTTTGGAGCGTTGTGCGTTCCATTTCCTAAAATTGGCGCAATTACCAATCCTATCAAACAAGTCAATTTAATTAAAATGTTCATTGAAGGTCCTGAAGTATCTTTGAAAGGATCTCCAACAGTATCTCCAGTTACAGCTGCTTTATGCGCGTCTGAACCTTTGTATGTCATTTCACCATTAATCAAAACTCCCGCTTCAAAAGATTTTTTAGCATTATCCCAAGCACCACCAGCATTATTTTGGAACACAGCCCAAAGTACACCTGATACGGTTACTCCAGCCATATAACCCCCTAACATTTCGGCGATTAATTGATTATCTTCTCCGTAAACTAATTTCCCTAATAATACAATTGCAATTGGAAAACCTATTGTCATAATTCCTGGCAACATCATTTCACGTAATGCTGCTTTTGTAGAAATATCAACACATTTTGCATATTCTGGTTTTCCAGTTCCTTCCATAATTCCTGGAATTTCTTTGAACTGACGACGCACTTCATACACCATATCCATGGCCGCTTTTCCAACAGAATTCATTGCCAAAGCTGAGAAAACTACAGGTATCATTCCACCAACAAAAAGCATTGCTAAAACTGGCGCTTTGAAAATATTAATTCCGTCAATTCCAGTAAACGTTACATAAGCAGCAAATAAAGCCAATGAAGTTAATGCAGCAGAAGCGATGGCAAAACCTTTTCCTGTAGCAGCCGTTGTATTACCCACTGAATCTAAAATATCGGTTCTTGTACGAACTTCTTTTGGCAATTCACTCATTTCAGCAATTCCACCAGCGTTATCCGATATTGGTCCGAATGCGTCGATTGCTAATTGCATAGCCGTTGTAGCCATCATTGCAGAGGCAGCCAAAGCCACACCGTAGAATCCTGCCAAAGCATAAGATCCCCAGATTGCGCCAGCAAATAACAAGACTGTTGGGAACGTAGAAATCATACCTGTTGCCAAACCAGCGATTACGTTGGTTCCAGCACCAGTTGATGATTTTTGTACAATAGCCATAACTGGTTTTGTACCTAAACCGGTGTAGTATTCTGTTACTGATGAAATAGCGCCACCAACAACCAATCCAACCAAAGTAGCATAGAAAACTCTCATTGAGGATATTTGTTGCGGAAGTTCTCCGAAGAAATTCATTGTCATTTCCTTTGGCAACATCATATCAACCAAAAAGTAACAAGCAATTGCCGTTAGTATAATTGAAACCCAGTTTCCAATGTTTAAAGCTTTTTGAACTTGAGCTTCTTTTGCATTGTCATCTGATATTTTTACCAACATTGTTCCGATGATCGAGAATAAAATTCCAAAACCAGCAATTGACATTGGCAATAAAATTGGTCCAATTCCACCGAAAGCATCTTGGATGTTTCCACCCATATCTTTAATTACATAATTTCCTAAAACCATTGCTGCAAGAACTGTTGCAACATAAGAACCAAATAAATCGGCACCCATTCCGGCAACGTCACCAACATTGTCTCCAACATTATCTGCAATTGTGGCTGGATTTCTTGGATCATCTTCTGGAATTCCAGCTTCTACTTTACCAACTAAATCGGCTCCAACATCAGCAGCTTTGGTGTAAATACCACCACCAACTCTAGCGAACAAAGCGATAGATTCAGCTCCAAGAGAGAAACCAGCTAATGTTTCAAGTAATTTGGTCATATCTTCATTTGATGTCCAAACACCACCCATAAAAAAGTTGTATAATATTATGAAGAACCCTGTTAAACCAAGAACTGCTAAACCAGCAACACCTAAACCCATTACTGTTCCACCACCGAAAGAAACTTTCAATGCTTTTGGCAAACTTGTACGAGCGGCTTGAGTTGTTCTAACATTGGTTTTTGTTGCAATTTTCATCCCCATGTTTCCAGCCAATGCTGAGAAAAATGCTCCAAAAATAAAAGCTACAACTATTAAAATGTGTGTTGTTGCTCCAGGTAA
>JBILYQ010000154.1:0-5708 GCA_044377655.1 Flavobacterium sp. | reverse complement strand
TAAAATCTGCTCAAAAATTCTATAAATTTGTGTTGGAAATTTTGGAGAATATTCCGGAAAAGAAATAATAAACATTGACAAGTCCTAAATAATCTGTATCAATTATTTAGGACTTGTCATTCTGTAGATTTATTACTTCTGATTTTTACATTTTTGTATTCTCCAAAAGGCGGTTTTTTGAAATCAGTATCCAAATTGGTGCTTTTTGGAAAACTCGCTTCTTCGGTTTTACTAGACGGTTCAATTAGTCTATTCAACTGTTCCACTTCATTATCCGTTAAATTTCTGTAGCGACCAACATGAATATCCAAGGAGATATTGATAATCCTAACTCTTTTTAAAGCAATAACTTCGTAATCTAGATATTCGCACATTCTTCGAATTTGTCTATTCAAACCCTGGGTCAGAATGATTCGGAATACATATTGGCTGATTTGTTCTACTTTGCATTTTCGTGTCACTGTATCCAAAATAGGTATTCCGTTACCCATTCTTTCGATGAATCTATCTGTAATCGGTCGATTTACGGTAACAATATATTCTTTTTCATGATTATTTCGGGCACGCAAAATTTTGTTTACAATATCACCATCATTTGTCATAAAGATTAAACCCTCGCTGGCTTTATCCAATCTTCCAATAGGAAAAATTCGTTCAGGATAATTAATGTAATCTACAATGTTGTCACGAACATTTAAATTGGTTGTGCATTCAATGCCAACAGGTTTGTAAAATGCTAAGTAAATAGGCTTTTCTGTTTTTTCTCGTATCAATTTTCCATCCACACGAACTTCATCCATTGCGGAAATTTTCGTTCCCATTTCTGGAACAACCCCATTGATTGTAACGCGTCCTTGGTCAATCAGTTTGTCTGCCTCACGACGAGAACAAAAACCCGATTCTGATAGAAATTTGTTAATTCGTGTTAGATTATTTACCATGTGGCAAAGATAGTATAATTTGGATTTCAGATTTAACCATGAATAGATAGATTATGATTTTTCCAAAAAGTCGATTATTTTTTGGTATAATTCATCGTCATGCATGCTATGTCCTAGTCCTTCGGTTTCAATATAGACAGCATTTTTCCATGTTTTAGCAAATTTTCGTCCTTCACCAACTACCACCACTTTGTCATGTATATCATGAGCAATGAATGCTTTTTGGCTAAATTTTTCTGCAAATAAATGTGCAGCGAAATCATCAATTTTAATGTCAAATTTAACTTCAGAAACGTTTTTCAAAAAAGCGCCAATTTTTTTATTTAAGCTTAACATATTCACATAATTTTCAACTATGATTTTCATTTCTGACGGTGCGCCAAGTAACACTATTTTTTCAATATCAGGATTTTGGTATTTGTATAAATAAAAAGCACTTGCTGCTCCTCCAATAGAATGTCCTATTATTGTTTTTGGCCGGTATTTTATAACCGCCGCATTAATAAATTCGGCATATTTTGGCACATTGAATTCTTTGCCACTACTCAAGCCGTGAGCTGGCGCATCAATGGCCACAATTGTGCTTCCAGTTTTTTTTAAATAGGGTAATATTTTTTTCCATCTAGCGGCATTGCTCTCCCATCCATGTACCAATAAAATAATATTGTCATTGCCTTTCCAAATATAAGTTTGTAAAAGGTGTTCTTTATGTTGAATAGTTTCATGAATGGCATTGCGCAGCGTTTTTGGAATAGCGTTTTTATCTATTCGTCCAATCCTAGGTTCACTAAATAGTTTATATGCAATTTTTTTTGCTTTATCTGGTTTGAAAAAGTTAAGTAGGTTGATGTAAAGACCAACCGATTTTGTCAAAATGAAATATTTAATTTTTTTCATAAAAAAATCCCGATTAAATCGGGATTGAGATATTACATTTTTGCAAATAATTGTTGCATTTTTTCTCTTTCCTCTTCTGCAAGTGTAGCGTCAACCAGAATTCTTCCAGAATGCTCATCCGTAATGATTTTCTTTCTAGCAGCAATTTCTACTTGAATTTGCGGAGGAATTGTAAAAAAGGAACCAGCAGATGCACCACGCTCAATAGAAACAACAGCTAAGCCATTTCTAACGCTGGAACGTATTCTTTTGTATGCAGCTAGTAATCTTTCTTCTATCAAAGCTTCGTATTCTGCGGATTTTCCCAATAAAAAGCTTTCTTCTTTTTGAGTTTCTGACATAATGTCGTTAAGCTCCGCTTTCTTGTGTTTTAAATGACTTGACTTTTGATCTAATTTTTCTTTAGAACCTGAAATCACTTCTTTTTTATGCTCAATTGAAGCTTTCATTTCTTTAATTTGCTTTTCAACTAATTGAATTTCAAGCTCTTGAAACTCAATTTCTTTTGCTAAAGAATTGAATTCCCTGTTGTTACGAACATTGTCTTGTTGAGATTTGTATCTTTTTATAGAATCTTGGTGTTCATCTATAGCATTTTTCTTTGTCTTGATAAGCTCTTCAATACTTACCAAATCGCTTTTTAATTTATCTAAACGAGTGCTCAGACCTGTAACTTCATCTTCTAAATCTTCCACCTCCAGAGGCAATTCTCCTCTTACGTTTCTGATTTCGTCAACTCTTGAGTCTATTATTTGTAAATCATAAATAGCTCTTAATTTGTCTTCAACACTTAGTTCTTTTGTAGTCGCCATATCTTATAAGTACTTAACTGGATTTGTATTTTCTTCCGAAAAAATGATTGCAAAATTAGGTATTTTTTTCTTAAGAAAATCAACAATATAGTTTTTTGTAAATCTTTCACTTTCAAAATGGCCTATATCTGCTAAAAGAAGTTGATTTTCAGCTTCATAAAACTGATGATACTTCAAATCTGCTGTTAAAAAAACATCTGCATTGGCTTGAATAGCATTTTTTATGGCATAACTTCCTGAACCACCGAGAACGGCAACTTTCAGGATTTTTTTGCCAATAAACTCGCTGTGTCGAATACTGCCACATTCCATTTTTTCCTTTACAAATTGTAAAAACTCATTTTCCTCCATTGGTTTTTCCAATTCACCAATCATTCCCAAACCAATATTCTGATGAGAATTCTGTAAATCATAAATTTCATATGCAATTTCTTCATATACATGATTAGAAAATAGGGCTTTTAAAATTTTTGATTGCAAATGTTTTTCAAATACAACTTCAATTTTTATTTCTTTTGCCTCTACAAACTCAAATCGTTCGCCAATTTCGGGATTGCTGTCTTCGTTACCTAAATAAGTTCCTATTCCTTGTGAATTGAAACTGCAATCTTCATAATTTCCTATTTTTCCAGCTCCAGCATCAAACATTGCATTTCGAAGCTGTTCAGTATTTTCTGGAATGGTGTAGGTGACTAATTTTTGAATAAAATTTTGTTTTGGAATAAGAATTTTTGTGTTTGTTAACCCTAAGGCATCACAAAAAATCTTGTTCACACCCTTTTTATGATTATCCAAAGCGGTATGAACAGCATAGATAGCAATGTTATTTTTAATAGCTTTGATAACTGCACGTTCCACATAGTTTTTTCCGGTTATTTTCTTCAATCCTGAAAAAAGTATTGGATGAAAGCAAACAATCAAGTTGCATTTTTTGAAAATAGCTTCTTCAATTACGATATCCAAAGCATCATGGCAAACCAAAATCCCCGTAGATTCATTCTCTGAATCTCCAACCAATAAACCAACATTGTCAAAATCTTCGGCATAGGCCAATGGCGCCATTTCTTCTAAAACTGCTATAATTTCTTTTATTTTCATGGAATGTATTTCTAAATTTCCTTTTTGATTTTTTTACCAAATTTGCCAACACGTTTTATGTTGACCATTCATTCAATGTTTCTTTTATTGTCCAAACGCCATCTCTTTTTTCAAGTAAAAAAAAACAACCACTGTTGTGTTCGATGTTTCTGTAAAATGCAATTTTTACTAAAGCAAAACTATTATTTGAAAAATAAATAGGTTTGTTGACAATCAAAAGACGTTGGTTATTTAAATTGAATTGGCTGGAATTTTTTTGATATTCCTCCAAAGATAAGCAATCATTAACTTTGCTTTTTAAATATTGATTTTCTTTATCAAAAAGAATTTGAAATTCCTTTGACCAATTTTCTTCTTTAAAGTCATTGACTTGTTTCTTGATTACCAGAGCATTTTTTTGAAGAATGGCATTTTTGGTTATGACTTCAAATACTTCCTCATTATTGGGTGCTTTTTGGCAATAAAAAGTTAGTAATTGTAGTCTTCCTTTTTTAATCACTTTCTCGTTTTGATAGTATTTATTAAAAATAACTTTCAAAATAGCGGCATTATCCTTTTCTTGTCCAAAGGAAATTTGGGAAACAAAAAGCAATGCGAGAAGTAATTTTAAAAATGATGCTTTCATAATTTATACACAAATAGATTTATTATCTTTCAAAGATAAAAAATTACTACTTTCGTACTATGATTTTCTTTAGGCAACTACTTTTTCCTTTTGCCATAATTTATGGCTTGATAACATCGATAAGAAATTTTCTTTATGATAAAGGTGTTTTGAAATCCTATTCTTTTGATATTCCAATAATTGCAGTTGGTAATCTAAGTGTTGGAGGAACAGGAAAAACACCTCAAATTGAATATTTGATTCGGTTGCTTTCACCAAATTATAAAATAGCAACATTAAGCAGAGGTTATAAAAGAAAGTCAAAAGGATTTATTTTGGCCAATGAAACTTCTAACGCCGAAATTATTGGAGACGAGCCATTTCAATTTTTTCAAAAATTCCCTCAAATTCAGGTTGCAGTTGATACGGATAGAAAAAACGGAATTGAACAACTTTTACAACTATCCACACCACCAGATGTTATTTTACTCGACGATGCGTTTCAACACCGAAAAGTCAAGGCTGGTTTTTATATTCTCCTCACTTCATTTGACGATTTGTATTGTGATGATTTTATATTACCAACAGGAAATCTTCGCGAAAGCCGCTGTGGAGCTCAAAGAGCTAATATGATAATTGTCACAAAGTGTCCTGAAAATCTTTCCGAACTTGCACAACAGCAAATTAAGCAAAGATTAGGTGCCGAGAAAAATGTATTTTTCACAAAAATCGTTTACGATACTGTTTTGTATTCTGACAATAAGCAATTGGAAGTTAGTGAAATAAAAAATACCGATAAATTACTATTGGCCGGAATTGCTAAACCCGAGCCGTTTTTTGCATATTTGCAAAGTAAAAATGATGTTGTAATGAAGTTTTCTGATCATCATCATTTTAGCGAAAATGAAATTTTAGAGATTAAAGATAAATCCAATAACAGACCTATTATCACTACTGAAAAAGATTTTGTTCGCCTAAAAGATAGTATTTTGAAAGAGCAATTATTTTATTTGCCAATAAAGAGTTCTTTTATTGTAAAGAACGATAATTTTAATAAAACAATTTTTGATTATGTGGGAACTTGTACAAGAAACGGTTAATTACATTAAAGAAAAAACAAATTATACGCCAGAATACGGTGTTATTTTAGGCTCAGGTTTAGGAAGTTTTACAGACGATATTCAAATTGAATATTCATTGCCTTATAATGAAATACCAAATTTTCCTGTTTCAACTGTTCAAGGACATAAAGGGGCTTTAGTTTTCGGTACAATTGGTGATAAAAAAGTTGTTGCTATGCAAGGGCGTTTTCATTTTTATGAGGGTTATGATATGAAACAGGTAACGTTTCCGGTA
>JBILYQ010000153.1:0-5740 GCA_044377655.1 Flavobacterium sp. | reverse complement strand
TATTATAATTACCTACTTCACTAAATTGTCCTTCGGCAATTGCCATGGCTGGTTTTACTTGCGCTATGTTTCTTCGGAAATTAATAAACTTGTATTCTGCAAAAGGAATGACATTATTAGCAAATACAAAGGCAATAACACTCAATAATAGGATAAAAACCGTCAGACTTCGCATGGCGCGTTTTAGTGAGATTCCTGCCGATTTCATAGCGGCAAATTCATAGTTTTCTGCTAGGTTTCCAAAAGTCATTATGGATGCCAAAAGAATAGAAAGGGGCAATACCAGCGGGACAATTCTAGGCATTGAGAAAATTAAAAACTTAACAATTAGAATAAAATCCAAGTCTTTTCCAGCCAGCTCTGCTATAAAGAGCCAAACCGTTTGAAGTATAAATATAAAAAAGAGTATTACAAATACAGTTGTAAATGTAGTTAGGAATGTTTTTAGTAAGTACTTGTCAAGAATTTTCACCTCGAAATTAATCTAATTTATTGATGTAGTAATTAGGATATTTACTCCCGACAAATATAAATTGATTTTTTGACAAAGGTTGGTTGGTTTTAAAAGAATTAACAGTAAGTGTGGTTTTAGTGCCGTTTTTTCCAATTTCAATTAGATTGTAAATGTTTTTTGTTTGCACATCTATTCCCAAAAGTATTTCTTTTCGTTGGTCTTTTGTGTTTGTTGGAATGAGTTTTATATACTGAATTTTCCGCCCTTTGATGTCTTGCAAAATATCCCAATTGTATTTATAACCCGTATTAAAAAAGGTCAGCATTTTGGAAGGAGTGATTGCTGTGTTATCCTTGTCGTCTTGTTTTGAAATGGTGATTTCTTCATCTTCAGGCACAATAGTATGCGTTTTTTTACCATCATATATTTTTGTAACCCCCATAAAATTAAGGTAATACATGTTGTCTTTTAAAATAACACTTCCTTTACTATCTCTACTGATGTTTTCCTTTGAGTTATTCAAAGAGTACTTAAAATCAATAGAAATATTATCGTATGACTTGATTTTTGCTGTTATTTCATCAAGCATTTGTTTTGCTTTTTTGTCTTGTGCTTGAGAAGAAAACCCGATAAATAACAATACTCCAAATAGTGATATTTTGTTGAATTTTGCTCTTAGGTTGTTTTTATTTTTAAAAATGCTCGATTTCATTTTATTCATTATTTTGTTCATTAGAAAAAAACTGATCTAATGAAGACAAGTCAAGGATGTTAACACTTCTTGCTTTACTGCCTTCAAAAGGACCAACAATTCCGGCTGATTCCAATTGATCAATCAATCTTCCTGCGCGGTTGTAGCCTAATTTTAGTTTTCTTTGCAATAATGATGCCGAACCTTGTTGGGCTGTAACAATAATCTCTGCTGCCTCTCTAAACAAGGAATCTCTATCGGAAATATCCATGTCAAGGTTAATGTTTCCTTCTTCTCCCACAAATTCTGGAAGCAAGTACGCACTTGCATAGGCTTTTTGAGAACCAATATATTCTGTAATTTTTTCCACTTCAGGAGTGTCCACAAAAGCACATTGCACACGCACAACATCGTTTCCGTTGGTATACAACATATCGCCACGGCCAATTAATTGGTCAGCACCTTGTGTATCCAAAATGGTTCGGGAATCTATTTTTGACGTTACTCTAAACGCTATTCTTGCGGGGAAATTTGCTTTAATTATTCCCGTAATCACATTTACCGAAGGCCTTTGGGTAGCAATAATCAAATGAATACCAATGGCACGAGCAAGTTGGGCCAAACGAGCAATGGGAGTTTCCACTTCTTTTCCTGCTGTCATGATTAAATCGGCAAATTCATCAACCACTAATACAATGTAGGGAAGAAAACGATGACCGTTTTCGGGGTTCAATTTTCGAGCTTTAAATTTATCGTTATATTCTTTAATATTTCTAACCATGGCATCTTTCAACAAGGAATACCGGTTGTCCATTTCTACGCACAAAGAATTTAAAGTTGTGATTACTTTTGTATTGTCTGTAATGATGGCGTCTTCTACATCGGGCAGTTTTGCTAAATAATGGCGTTCAATTTTATTGAACAGTGTCAATTCCACTTTCTTTGGGTCTACCAAAACAAATTTTACTTCGGCGGGATGTTTTTTGTACAATAACGATGTTAAAACGGCATTTAATCCTACTGATTTTCCTTGACCTGTAGCACCGGCCATCAAAAGGTGAGGCATTTTTGCCAAATCGACCACAAAGGTTTCATTGGAAATCGTTTTCCCTAATGCAATCGGCAATTCCATTTCGGCTTCCTGAAATTTTGCTGAACCTATGACACTTTTCATAGACACCATTGTTGGGTTTTTATTAGGAACTTCTATACCAATAGTTCCTTTTCCAGGAATAGGTGCAATGATACGAATACCTAATGCCGACAGCGATAAGGCAATATCGTCCTCCAAACTCTTGATTTTAGAAATCCGGATACCAGCTTCAGGCACAATTTCATACAACGTTACGGATGGGCCAACGGTGGCTTTGATTTGAGCAATCTCAATTTTATAGTTGCGGAGTGTTTCCACAATTCGGTTTTTATTTTCTTCTAATTCTTCTTGGTTGATGGTAATGCCTCCCGAAGAATATTCTTTTAATAAATCTAATGTTGGGAATTTAAAGTGAGGCAAATCCAAAGTTGGGTCAAACAATCCAAAATCCGCGACCAATTTTGAGGCCAAATTCTCTTCAACAATATCTTCCTCGGGTGCTTTTTCAATCACAAACACTTCATCCTTGGTTTCAATGATTTCCATTTTTGGGGATTGCGCAGAAGTAGGAGCTAAGGGTGCTTGTTTTATAGTTGGCTCCAAAGTGATTTCTGAAGCATTCTGTATTGTTGGTCTTAACAAATCTTTATTGATTTCAAATTGTGAAACAGTTTTCAATTTCGGTTCTTCGATTTCTTCTTCCTCATTTACGGCAAATTCTTCAAGGTTGTAATCACTTGTTGCAAGAGGAGCCTTCATGGCATTGATATCATCTGTTATTTCTTTTTTCTTTTTTTCGAAGAAAGATTTTATGGCATCGGGAGATACTTTGATTTTGAAAATTAAATAAATCAAAATTCCAAAAATCAATACCAACAACGTACCTGTTTTTCCAATATAATCTTGTGAAAATAAATTCATTTCATAGCCGATAACACCACCTAATTCGGGCAATGATGTTGCGAAAAAACCAAACAAAACGGACAAAATAATAATTGCAAATACATCCCAAAACCAAGTGCCTTTAAGTTTTTTCATTGGTAAATCCAAAACTAAGAATGCGCCTGTCAAAAACAATAATTTGACAAAAAGAAATGAGGCCGCACCAAAACCTTTGTAAATAAAAAAATCGGCAAGATAGGCGCCAAATTTGCCCAACCAATTTTGGACTATAGCATTTCTGTCAGTTATTGAATTGATTGCGTTTTGGTCCACCTGTCCATAGATAAAAAAGGAAATGAAGGATAGCAATAATGCTATGGAAGACAATACCAACAGACTTCCAAAAAGTACTTTGTATTGTCTATTCATTTTAAAGGATTCTTTTTCCTTAGTATTAGTATCTTTTTTGGTATCGGAACTATCTTTTTTTACTGTTTTGGCCATTCGAATTTGATTTGTAAGCTATAAAAATAGAAATTTTAAAGATAGGATTATAAAAATTTAGGCACGTAAATTAAAAGGCCAACAATAATGGCTGCTATAGCTGCAAAGAAAACGGCGCCCGCGGCGATGTCTTTGATAAAGCCAATTCGATCATGGAATTCAGGATGAATAAAGTCGGCTAATTTTTCGACAGTAGTATTCAACCCTTCAATACTGAGCACTAAACCAAATGCCAAGATTTGTAGGATCCATTCGACGCGGTCAATTTTAAAATAAAATCCTGCAATTACCATCAGCAAGGCTATTGAAGACTGAACCATTACACTATGCTCGGTGGTAATCAATTTGTATGCGCCCTTGACTGCAAATCCTAGACTTTTTAATCGTCCGGTTATGAAAGTGGTGTCTTTTTGAAATTCCATTTTGAAATTATAATGCGGCTAATGCGCTTTCATAATTTGGTTCGTTTGCTATTTCGGCAACTTGTTCAGCATATTGTACGATACCATTTTCATCCAATACAATTACAACTCTTGAGTGTAAACCGGCAAGAACGCTGTCCATAATTTCCAAACCGAAATCTTTTCCAAAACTTCCAGACTTGAAATCTGATAAACTAATAACGTTTTCTATTCCTTCAGCACCACAAAAACGTTTTTGAGCAAAAGGCAAATCTCTTGAGATACAAAGTACTTTTGTGTTCTCCAATCGGCTTGCACTTTCGTTAAATTGTCTAACAGAAGCCGCACATGTGCCCGTATCGACGCTTGGAAATATATTCAATACTAATTTGTTTCCTTGAAAATCGGCTAAAGTAGCTATCGATAAATCGGTTTTTATTAATTCAAATGCAGGTGCTTTTGAACCTATTTTCGGTAATTCTCCGCTTGTTTTTACTGGATTTCCTCCAAGTGTAATTGATGCCATAGCTTTATGATTTTTAAGGCTCAAAAATAGTCAATTTTTTTAGATAAAACTTTGTAAATAATTAACAACTTATATTTGTCGAATGTTTTTATTTATCGTAATATTGCAATATACAAATACTTTAACCATGGGTGCATCGAAATCCGATTTTTTCACAGACAATCAAAACGAATTAGCAACACTTTTTAAGGCTTTGTCACATCCTGCACGAGTGGCAATCATAGAATATCTTTTAAAAGTGGATTCGTGTATTTGTGGTGATATTGTCAATGAATTACCATTAGCGCAACCCACAGTTTCCCAGCATTTAAAGGAATTGAAAAACGCAAATATTATTCAGGGAAATATTGAAGGCACTAGCATTTGTTATTGCATTAATACTGATACAGTGAAGAAATTTGAAGCCTATTTTAGTGCTATCAATTTACAATTAAAAAATAAATGTTGTTAATCTTAAAATAAATGTATCATGAAATTATCTAAATTTAAAGAAAGCATTGAAAACGTTTCTAACTTTTCAATTCAATTACCCAACGGTGATTATGTTCCTTCGCATTTTCATATTACAGAAATGGGTTTGCTTACCAAAAACTTCATTGATTGTGGCAACACCATCAGAAATGAAAGTTATGTTACATTTCAAGTATGGTTTGCCGGTGATTTGGACCATAGATTAAGTTCAAGTAAGGTTTTAAAAATCATTGACGCATCTAAAAACCTCATCCAAAACGCTGATTTGGAAATTGAAGTCGAATATCAAATGAAAGATACCATCGGAAAGTTTGGATTGGAATTTGAAAACAATCAATTTATTTTGACACCAAAACAAACCACCTGCTTAGCTAGTGATCATTGTGGCATTCCTGAAGATAAAATGAAAGTGAATCTGGGAGAATTGAAAGTTAAAACAGAATGTTGTTCGCCCAATTCTAATTGCTGTTAATCATGGAGAAAAAAGAACATTGGGAGAACGTTTTTTCATCAAAACTAGAGCACGAAGTGAGTTGGTTTCAATCTCATCCGAAAACCTCGATGGATTTTATTGCCAATTTGAACATTTCCAAAGAGGCTAAAATCATTGATATTGGTGGCGGTGACAGTTATTTTATCGATTTCCTTTTGGAGGCTGGCTTTACCAATTTGTATTTATTAGACATTTCTGAGCAAGCCGTTATCAGAATTAAAAATA
>JBILYQ010000152.1:0-5769 GCA_044377655.1 Flavobacterium sp. | reverse complement strand
CATCAAAAAAAAAAATACTTATGAATTCACAGAATCCTTTTTTAAAAAACAAATCGTTTTCGGCTACTTCGGCTGTTTCTAGAACTTCGCCATCCGTTGAAGACGCTGTAATTATTGATTATAACGATACGATGACTGTTTCTGGGACGATGAACAAAAGTTTATTGATGCTAATCCTTTTAGTAGCTAGTGCTGCTTTTACTTGGTCATTAACATTTAGTGGTTACAACCCTATTGTTTTGACTATTGGCGGCGCTGTTGTTGGTTTGATTTTAGTACTTATTGCTTCTTTCAAACCACAGTATTCGACATTTTTAGCGCCTGGTTATGCTATTTTTGAGGGGTTATTTATTGGGGGTGTATCGGCTATTTTTCAGGCAATGTATCCCGGAATTGTCATTCAGGCTGTTGGAGCAACTTTTGTTACTTTTGTGGTTTGTTTAGGTCTTTATAAGTATAAAGTAGTGAAGGTTACGGAGCAATTTAAATCGATTGTTATTGCGGCAACGCTTGCCATTGCTACTTATTATATTCTTTCATGGTTGCTATCTTTGTTTATTAACTTTCAACCTGTACATCATGGAAATTCTATGATGAGTATTGGGATTAGTGTTTTTGTAATTGTAATTGCAGCTATGAATTTGTTTTTGGATTTTGACCAAATAGAAAAAGGTGCAGAACAAAAACTTCCAAAATATATGGAATGGTTTGGCGCAATGGGATTAATGATTACACTAGTTTGGTTATATATCGAATTTTTAAGGTTGTTATCTAAACTATCTAGCCGAGATTAAGATTTAGACGTTAATTGTGAATTAGGAACCCTTGACTGCTAGTTGAGGGTTTTTTAGTGGCTACTAGAGTATTCAAGTATTTTTTCATAGACTTTTCCACTGTTTTTGTTAATTACTAGTAAGGAATTGCCCTTGTAAACAATATCCCTTTTATAATAATAAAAAACAGCTTAAGAAAAGGGAAGATTTTATGCTGCTTTTTCAAAAGCTATAAAGTTAGTGAGTAGTCCTTTGTCATTGAAAATGGGAAATCCTTTGATGCGACATTTGTAGAGTGAGCCGTCTTTTCTGTAATTAACAACTACTGTGTCGAAGGGCTTTTGTGAATTCACGGATTGGCTGATTTGTTTTGAAATCAGTTGGTCAGTTTCTGGTCCTTGGAACATTTTTGGAGAATTGCCTATTACTTCGTTAGGTTTGTAACCATTCATTTTCATGATGTTTTGAGAAGCGAAAACAATTTTGAGTTTTGGACAAGTCACCACGATTACTGTTTGGTTTTGCAGTTCTTGTTTCAAATCCCATTGTTGTTGCCAGTTATTATCTTTGGCTATTGTATTGAGTAGAAAACAATCTGAAGTTGTTTTTTTGACTATTTCTAAATTTTCAGCATGGAAGTTCCAAGATATTAGAGGCATCTTTTTTATTCTTAAAGTATTTAAATACTTTGCCTTAGCTACCGTGTATTGTGTAAATTCCATAGTATATTAATTTAAGGCAAATATAAAAAAATTCAAATTTTGACCTATATAAAGAGAGAGATTTAACTTTTGTTGAAGGTTTCAGAAGTCGAATTTTAGCTGAAATACTACAACTTTCTTGATTTCGGTATTCAAATTACTTAGCGAAATACCGAGCAAACGAACAGAGTTTTTCATTCGTTCTTGATAAAGTAATTCTTTGGCTGTTTCAAGCAGTAATCCTTTGTCTGCAATGAAATAAGGTAATGTTTTGCTACGTGTTTGCATTGTAAAATCGCTATATTTTATTTTTAGGGTAATCGTTTTTCCGGAGATGGCTTGCTTTTTTAGCCTCCTTTCCAATTCACTAGCTATGCGTTCAAGTCGTTCGAGCATGAAAATTTCAGAAGTTAAATTTTCATCAAATGTGTGTTCTGCGGCTACTGACTTTGCAATTCTGTTGGGTTTTACTTCGCTGTTGTGAATGCCTCGCACAATGGAGAAATAGGAGGCGCCACTCTTGCCAAAATGTTGTTCTAGGTATTCGACAGATTTTAATTTCAATTCTTTACCTGTGAAGATTCCATGTTGGTACATTTTTTCGGCAGTTACTTTTCCAATTCCATAGAATTTTTTGATATCCAATTGTTCCAAAAAATCGATTACTTCTTCTGGATTAACCGTTTTTTGTCCGTTTGGTTTGTTGTAATCGCTAGCAACTTTTGCCACGAACTTGTTGATTGAAATTCCTGCCGAAGCCGTTAAACCAACTTCTTCAAGAATTCTTTTTCTGATTTCTTGAGCAATTAATGTAGCACTTGGGTTTCCTTTTTTGTTTTGAGTAACGTCCAGATAAGCTTCATCCAATGAAAGGGGTTCAACCAAGTCGGTGTAGTCATAAAATATTTTTCTGATTTTAAGAGAAATCTCTTTATATCTATCAAATCGCGGTGGGACAAAAATCAATTCGGGACAGTTTTTCTTGGCTTGCATACCGCTGAGAGCGCTTCGTACGCCAAACTTTCGAGCTTCATAACTTGCTGCAGAAACCACGCCACGGACTTCGCTTCCTCCAACAGCAAGGGGTTTTCCCCGGAGCTCAGGATTGTCCATTTGCTCAACCGAAGCGTAAAAAGCATCCATATCAATGTGGATTATTTTTCTATGGGTTATGACTTCGGGTTGCATGTGTTACTTTTCTTTAAGTGGGAAAAAGAAAATCATGGGTCTTTTTTTGAAATGTGTCCAAGTTGTTTTGAATAAGTGCTTCAACTGAGCAAGTGGGATGTTTCGAGAACGGAAGGCCAAGCCCAATGACAGTGAAAAACTGACGATGAAATTCATGTAGCCGATGATTCCTATGCCCAAAATTGACCAAAAAATGGTCCAGTTGTCAACAAAATAATTAGCGCCATAGATTCCTAGCGCAAAGTTTCCGCTGGCAAAAGTAATATGTCGAATATCTAAATCGAGCCCTAGAAATAGTCCGACCGAAGCGGTGCTGCCAAGGAAAACGCCAAACCAACCATTAGAAACTATTCCTGCCCAATTATTCTCGAACCACTTGGCAATTTTAATTGTTTTGGAAATGCCAAAAGCTTTTTTTAATAATGGATGTTCCTGAATTCTGAAATAAACCTGGTTGTGTTTATTTGTGTTAGACACGTTTCCCGAAATAATTCCCGAAAGGAAAAGAAAAACACCCGCAATGGCGGCATGAATAATGGCGGGAGAATGTATTGGCGATAAGTCATTCAACAATTTTTCCGATTTTTCAAAAGCAATGTTGTAATCAAAAAGAAAATCAATTAGCCAAATTCCGATGAACGAAACGGGGAAAGCCATCATTACGTTTCCAATAAAAGCGATGAACTGGGAACGAAACAATCGGGCAAAAAGCTGTGCAAAGGCACTCAGTTTATCTTCTTTTTTCAGGGAATTGTTTCTGTCGTTTTCGATAGCCTGAATGATTGTTGAAGCTGTCATCGCAGGCTGTTTTGTAGCCAAGGTAAATCCAAAAAGAAAAATCAAAATAAACCCTACAGAATAATTCATGCTGTAGAAAAAAGCATGTCCAAAATCGCTGGTGTCCATTTTTGACAGAAGGAGTTTGATAATACACAAAATTCCAACAATAAATCCTCCACCTAGCGCGGCTTTGAGCATTAAAAAATATTCCTTTGGGCTTTCGGTAATGTAATGTTCGCCTGTTTTGGCAGTATGCTGCGTTATTTCATAGGAAATTAATTGGGTGCTTTCGCTAATCAATCTTCGGACATTGTTTTTATGGCAATTGTATTCAATAAGTTTTAATCCAAGTTGAATAGAATTTTTTTTCTTTTCAAAGGAATTGTTTACCACTAAAAAGGGCAATAGAATTTTTAATCGTTCTAATTGCTGCTTGATTCTAAGAAGGCTTTGGTTGACCTTTAACGAAATGCCAAATTTGGCGCTGTTTGCAAATGCCTTATCGACATATTCCTCGCATTGTTTGTGCAAAACGAAGAGTTGTTTAAAATGTAAATTTTCGGATAAAATAAAATAGTTATCTCCACTTTTTATCTGGCTCTCTATAAAATACAATTCATTTTCAAAAGCAGTAAAAGGACTTTCGAGATTGTCGTATTCTGGGACCATTCTTATTACATCACTTTCCATGGCGCGTCCGCTGATTCGTTGCGAAATCAAGTCCATGGCGTTTAATATTTCGGACAAAACCGAGTTGTCCTCTATTGAAATGTAAATGTCTGTCAGGCAAAGTGTGTCAAACAAAAGGTATAATTCTGATGTTGGGATTTTATTTACCCAAATAGCATCGGACGAGCGATAAAAAACCTGATTTAAAACATATTCGAGCGTGTCTTTTTGGGGTTGATTTGGCAAAAATTTTGCGAAAACCCTTTTCTTAACTTCGTGGATAAAATCAGAATCCTGAAGTATTCCGGCGTCGGAAAGCATTCTGCAGAATTTCCTGTTTTGGAGTAACTTTTGGAGGTATTGCTTTAAAAGTGTTTTCCTGTCTAAATTACTTTCTAGGAAGGACACTAATTCTTCAATGGAAACGGCTAAAACCTGATTGGGGTTTTTTGGGCGAAACAAATGAACAAGATCAACCAAAAAAAACAACTCATCATCAGATATGTATTGATTTTGCTTGAAATGTTTGGCAAACACTTCTTCTATTGGCATGGTCGTTGTTTGTTTATCTGATGAATTCATCATAATTTCATTTGATGCATAAGTTATTGTAAAAATATAATTCCAAGCGCAAAATTTTCTTAACTTGGTCCTAAATTATACTAATTTATTCACCAAATGCTAGAAATAGAACGAAAGTTTTTAGTCCTTTCCAATGATTTTAAAAAAAATGCTTTTTCAGAAGAAAGAATCGTCCAAGGATATCTAAATTCCGACCCTGAGAGAACCGTTCGTGTTAGAATAAAAGGAAATAAAGCCTTTTTAACCATAAAAGGGAAAGGAAATGCAAGTGGCATGTCCAGATTTGAATGGGAAAAGGAAATCGCCATAGAGGATGCCGAAAAATTGTTGCCACTTTGTGAAAAAGGATTTATTGAAAAAATTAGATATGAGATAAAAATTGGCAATCACATGTATGAAGTGGATGTGTTTGCAGGGGAAAATGAAGGGCTGATTATTGCAGAAATTGAGCTTCAATCAGAGGACGAAAAATTTGAAAAACCAAATTGGCTTGGACAGGAATTGACAAATGATGCACGATTTTATAATGCTTACTTAAGCCTTCATCCTTTTAAAAGCTGGTAATTACTTGTCTATTACTTCAATTGTGACAATCACTGACCCTGAATTCTTATTGCTCACAATTTCCATAAAAGCTTTTCTTGATAAATCGATATCTCTTGTTTTGACAAAAGGGCCGCGATCGGTAATTTGCACAATAACGGATTTGCCATTGGCTTCATTTGTCACTCTTACGACAGTTCCAAAAGGTAATTTTTTGTGTGCCGCAGTGTATTTAGAATTGTCAAATTTAGCACCACTAGCTGTTCGCCTTCCATTGAATCTATCGTGGTAATAGGAGGCGTGGGCTTGTTTTTTGAACGATTTAAATTTTAAATTCTCAACAACTTTCAGCGTGTCTAAATCCTTAACTTCCTGCTTTAATTTTTTTATAGTATCTGCTTTAGTGGTGACAATATCTTTCCCAACAACCGTTTTGGTTCTTTCTTTATTTTGATTTTCTTTTTGTTTTACCACAGTCTCTTTCGATTTATCCTGATTGTTTTCCTTTTGCTGTGGAAAATCACAGACAAAAG
>JBILYQ010000151.1:0-5842 GCA_044377655.1 Flavobacterium sp. | reverse complement strand
AGCTTACTTCCAGTTAAAAGTAATTACTTTTTCAATATCTGGATGCAAACTAAAGTGAACTGGACAGGTCATTGCTGTTCTTTCTAAAATAGTTTTGGTTTTTTCATCGGCTTCCAAATTCATATTGAAAGTCACATGAATTTCCGAAATTCGTCTTGGGTCTGCTACCATGAGCTTAGTAACTTCTGCTGTAGAACCTGAAAAATCAACGTCCATTTCGCGCGCTTTAATACCCATAACGGTAAACATACAACTTGCCAATCCATTAGCCACAGTATCCGTTGGAGAAAAAGCTTCACCCTTGCCGTTATTGTCGATCGGAGCGTCGGAAATAATTTCAGATCCTGATTGTAAATGGATAGAAGATGTTCTTAAATCGCCTAGATAGGTTACTTTTGATGTTGCCATTATTGTGCTTCTTTAATCGTTAAGTCGGTATCGTAATAAAGTATATAAACTCCTTTATTTTCATATCCTTGGGAAGGTTTTTGCACATAATCAAACTTATTTTCTATTTGCTGCGTAGCAACCGTTTGAATTGTCTCGTCAAATGTTTTTTCTTGTGACAAACGCAACAGTGTGTCAAAAGTGACATCAAAACCTCGTATCGCATATTGACTTGGGATTACTTTATTTTGGTTTTTATAATCGCTGTCAAAATAAGTCGATTCTAATGTTTCATTTGGCCTTGTTAAGGATGGATAAATCATTTTCAACTTTGTCAATCTTGTCAAAGAAATTTCTTCAAATTCTAAAGTTTCATTTGGCTCTAAAATAACAAGTTGAATTTGATAATCGTTCAATGCAGCAATCATTACATTGGTAGACGTTAAAATCATTCCAGTACTTTCAGATGCCAGAATTATGTAATTTACCCTGTCTTTGACCAATAATATTTTCAAACTATCTGATACAACACCCCCTTTTTCTGTCAAACCAATAATTTTTACATCTTTATGGTTGTTCTGAATATATTGGGTTACACTCCCTTTTTTTGGATCTATAATGGCTAAAATATTTCCGTTTTTAGCTTTCATATAATCAAACATCGCTGTTTTTAATATGTCGTTTGAAGGCATTGATTGGAATAAATTACTATATTTTTTACCTACTTCCTTTGATAAAGGAGAGATGACTGGCGTATTATTTTTTTCTAAATATTCAGCTAATTTCTCTGCATTAGATTGGTAAAAAGGGCCAATAATTGCATCAACTTCGCCTAAATTATTTTCTGCGATTAACTCAAAAATAGCTGAGGAGTTTTTGGTTTCCTGAGAGTCTAAAATTTTCACATTTATATTCATTCCCAACACCTTTGCAGAATCAATGGCCATTAATGCACCCGAATAAAAATCCAAAGTCATGTTTAAAAACTTGTCTTTTTTTAGTCTAGCTTGTGTTGAATTAAGGGTGTCGGTTTCCATTTTAGTAAAATTGAACGGTAAAAGCAAAACCAACTCTTTTTTTGTTTTTGTATACAAAGTTTTTGTTAAATCACCATCAACTTTTGGAGTAACAACAACTTTAGAAACATTTGGAACTCTCAAAATCATTCCTACTTTAACCCCTTCTTTCAACTCAGGATTAAGCGACAACAATTCTTTCACTGAGATATCAAATTGTGATGAAATACTATACAATGTTTCTTTAGGTTTTACGATATATTCTTGCAAGTATCGCTTTCCAGTATTTTCCTCTTTCTTTATCTCACCATCTGATTTTTCAGTTTTAACAGTTTCTTTTGGCAATGGATTTCCAGATATCAATAATTTAAACCCAATTAAAAAATTAGAAACAATTTCTGGATTTTGTTTTTCTAGCTGCTCAATAGTAATATCATACTTTTTGGCAATGGCATACTTTGTCTCTCTAGGTTGTATTTCGTGATAAACAGTTGCTTCTTTATAAGTTGATAAGTTTAGGCTAGGGCTATTATTGCTGTTTTTTAAAGATGGTATTTTAATTTTTTGCCCGCTTTTCAAACCATCTTTTAACAAGGCTTGGTTTTCATTTTGAATAGACTCAATGCTAACATCATAGTGTTTTGAAATACTAAATAGTGTTTCCTTTGGTTTTACTTCATGCACAATTTCTATCTCATTCTGGGCTTTGGAGTTAGGCAAACTAACATTTGAAGATGAGGTTGATGGTGGAATTAATAAAATACTATTCAATTGAATACCGTTTTGCGAATCGGGGTTTAATCTATAAATATCATAAGGGGTAACTCTATATTTTTGAGCAATTATATTAATTGTTTCTCCTTTTACAACAGTATGTTTAACGTATTTTTCTTGTTTAGCTGAGAAAGAACAGGTAATTGAAAATAGAGTTACAAGAATTGTCAATAATATTCGGTTTTCCATGAAATTTATTTTTACAATTACTATTTAAAATTAATTATTTTAATTGGATTTTTAGTACTTGTCCAACTTGCAATCCTTTTTTTAATGTTTCGAAGTTTTGATTTTTAATCTCCTCTACAGAAACATTGTATTTTTTAGCAAGGCTCATCAATGTTTCCTTAACTAAAACTTTGTGAGCAATTATTCTATTTACATCATTTTCGACTGCAGAAACTCGCTCTTCAACACTTGTTTCAACTGAATAATCAGACTTCGGTTCCAATTTTACTGAAGGTATTTTTAGAATTTCACCCATTTTTAAACTGCCACCACCAATTTCTTTATTAGCCTCTTTTAAAACGGCAATAGGAATATCATATTGCTTAGAAATACTCAATAATGTCTGATTTAATTTTACTTTGTGTCGACTGAAATTATCAAAATCAAAAATTTTCTCTTCTTGTTGAATAATATCTTTGACACTTTCAGTAACCATAGAAGTGGATATCGATTGTTCTTCAATCTCCTTTTCTTGATTAAAATTTGCTTTTGATTGTTTTATTTCTTTGTTACCAATAAACGATTCTGACCGTTTTACTGGAACAGGGATTTGCAAAATCATGCCCGAAGAAATACCTCCAATTGCATATTTATTCAATCGATATATTTCAGAAGGCTCAACTAGATATTTCCTTGATATCATACGAATTGTTTCACCCAATGTTACGGAATGATTTACAATTCTATATTCTTGTTCTTTTTTCTTGTATTGAGAAAAAACAGTTTGCAATGATAATAAAATCAAAATAAATAAAATTTTTCTCATACTTAAACTATCTAGAGGTTATTCCCATTCAATTGTTGCTGGTGGTTTTGAACTAATATCATATACTACTCTGTTGACCCCTTTTACCTTATTGATAATTTCATTTGAAATTATCATCAAAAAATCATAAGGTAAATGAACCCAGTCAGCTGTCATTCCATCCGTTGATTCAACGGCTCTCAATGCGACCACTTTCTCATAGGTCCTCTCATCTCCCATCACACCTACACTATTCACTGGTAATAAAATAGCGCCCGCTTGCCAAACTTTATCGTATAAACCATGCGCTTTTAGACCTTCAATAAATATCGCGTCAACTTCTTGCAATATACGAACTTTTTCTAAAGTAATAGCACCTAATATTCTGATTGACAATCCTGGTCCAGGAAAAGGATGTCTACCCAAAAGTTCTGGGTCGATGCCTAAAGTAGCGCCAACTCTTCGCACTTCATCTTTGAAAAGCATTCGCAAAGGTTCTACTATTTTTAATTTCATAAAATCGGGTAAACCACCCACATTGTGATGCGATTTAATTGTTGCCGAAGGTCCTTTTACAGAAACAGATTCAATCACATCAGGATAAATAGTTCCTTGTGCCAACCATTTTACATCTTCAATCAAGTGAGCTTCATCATCAAAAACTTCTATAAAAGCATTGCCAATGGCTTTTCTTTTGGCCTCTGGATCTTCTATGCCTTCAAGTGCAGACAAAAACCGTTCCGATGCATCAACACCCTTTACATTTAATCCCATTCCTTCGTATTGATTCAACACATTTTGAAACTCATTTTTACGAAGCAAGCCATTATTAACAAAAATACAATATAGGTTTTTACCAATGGCCTTGTTCAACAAAACTGCAGCAACTGTTGAGTCCACTCCGCCAGAAAGACCAAGAACTACCTTATCGTCTTTAATTTTTTCTTGTAATTCAGATACAATTTCTTCCACAAAAGCATTTGGCGTAAACGATTGTTCCACCTTAGCAATTTTTACTAAAAAATTCTCCAACAGTTGTTTCCCGTCTGTGGAATGGTAAACTTCTGGGTGAAATTGAATAGCATAGGTGGTTTCGCCTTCAATTTTGTAAGCCACATTTTCTACATCTTTCGTGCTCGCCAAACGAATGCCGTTGGTTGGCAAACTCTTGATTGTGTCACTATGACTCATCCAAACTTGG
Organism: Flavobacterium sp.; assembly: GCA_044377655.1. GTDB lineage: Bacteria > Bacteroidota > Bacteroidia > Flavobacteriales > Flavobacteriaceae > Flavobacterium. The sequence goes on along the minus strand of JBILYQ010000151.1, from coordinate 1,491 downwards.
CTATTCAATACTATATTTTCAAAAAATAACTCCTCTTCTTTTACATACGATAAATTAGCTCTTCCATATTCTCTAATGTTTGAAGCAGCAACTTCTCCACCTGAAAAATGCGCCAAATATTGCGCACCATAACAAACGGCTAGCAAAGGTATTTTACCGCGAATTTGTGATAAATCTATATGCAAAGCATCCTCCGCTCGAACAGAAAATGGACTTCCGCCAAGGATAACAGCTTTGTAAGGTGATAAATCAGTTGGATAATGATTGTAAGGAAAAATTTCGCAGAATATATTTAATTCGCGAACTCGTCGGGCAATAAGTTGTGTGTATTGCGATCCGAAATCTAAAATAAGTACGTTGTGTTGCATGTGCAAAAGTACTATTACTAATTGAAATTAAAAATTGATTTTTTGATTTTTTATACTTTTTTCTCCAAAATTATTTTACTTACATTAGCCATTCAAATTTAAGTATATGTCAGAATATAGTATCCAAACCGATTCCTTGAGTTTTCAATATTCCAAACACTTAAAAGTATTAGATTCTATCTCTATAAATGTTCCAAAAGGTTCAATTTATGGATTTCTTGGACCCAATGGCGCAGGAAAATCAACAACCATGCGATTGTTAACAGGCATAATTCCTGAACAAGGAAACGCAATAAAATTATTTGGAAAACCTTTGCAAAGCCAATTACCGGAAGTTTTTACAAAAATTGGTTCTCTGGTCGAATCGCCTGCTTTGTATTTGCATTTGAGTGGCATTGACAACTTAAAATATATAGCAAAACTCAGAAATATTTCCGAAGAAAAAATTCACGAAGTATTGGATTTAGTGGATTTAACCAAAAGCGGCAACCGAAAAGTAAAACAGTATTCACTTGGAATGAAACAACGACTCGCTATTGCAATGGCATTAATAAGCGAACCCGAATTACTCCTACTTGACGAACCTGTCAATGGTTTGGATCCGAATGGAATTATCGATATTCGAAAATTATTGGTAAAAATTAACCGCGAAAAGGGCGTTACCATTTTTGTTTCGAGCCATTTATTGAGCGAGATTGAAAAAATGTGTACACACGTAGCCATCATTAATCACGGAAAATTGCGTTTTGAAGGAACAATGCAGGAACTTTCTAAAAAAACAAGTTTGTGTAAAATCCAAATCACCATTGATGAAGCAGCAAAATGGAAACTTGAACTCGAAAAAAACTATACTAACGTTACTTTAATTGCTGAAAACCAATTGACTTTACACATTGGACAAAAAGAATTTATTCCCGATTTTATTAAAAATTTAGTGTCCAAAAACGCTGTTATTTATGAAGTTAAAATTCTGGACGGATTGGAAGAATGGTTCATGTCTTTAACCAATGAAAAATAAATTATGAAAAATAAAATAGTTAACTTCATTACTGCTATACAAGCGGAACACATCAAAAAACGAGGCACTGGATTTTATTGGACAAGTGCCATTATTGGATTGATT
>JBILYQ010000150.1:0-5886 GCA_044377655.1 Flavobacterium sp. | reverse complement strand
AGTCTTTCATGAAAGATTCTTCATTAAGTTTCCAAGCAAAAGCTGCGGATGGAAAATTACCCCAACGGTTACTTTCACTGAAAACAGAAGAACCATCTCTTCTCATTGTCAAAGTCAATAAATATTTGTCTTTGATTGAGAAATTAGTTCTACCAAAATAACTTATTAGAACTCTGTCTGGAACAGAATATACATCTGGCTCAGAAATTGGATCTAATACATTCCCTTCGAAGAATTGTTCTCTTTCAAATTTTTGATAAGAATAACCACCCGTTGCTTCAAATTTTATATCCGAAAAAGTGGTGTTGTAAACTAAATAAGCATCCAATAATTTATTGGTTTTGTCCTCAGATGAAAATTCTTTATTACCAATTAAAATTTCTGCGTAATTAAAAAATCCTGAAGCAGCATTGTTTGGCAACGTTTTATATCGTTCTCCTTTACCTTGATCATAACCAACATTCACAACTGCTCTCAATTCTGGCAGAAAATGGAATTTATAATCCAATTCAAAATTACCAAATAATCTGTTGAACTTTCCAGTGTCATTTGTTTGCAACAATTGAGCAACAGGATTTCTTCCAGATTGTGGCGTTAAATTTCCAGTAGCTGTATTGTAATATTGGAAAAATCCACCGAATGGAGAACTTGCATCATATACTGGTTGGGTTGGATCAAATCGTAAAGCAGTTCCTTCCACTCCATCAGCAAATCTATTGTTCTCATTAGAATAATTGGCGTTCAATTTCAATTTCAAATGATTATCCATAAAAGAAGGATTCATTGCCAAGGAAACGTTATTTCTTAAAAAGCTGTTTGTAAGACGCAAACCTTCTTGGTACGTTCTTCCAACAGATAATCTTGTAGGTATGGTTTTTAACAAACTTCCTTTCAAAGAAACAGATTGATCTACCATTTCTGATGTTCTGTATATTTTGTCCTGCCAGTTAGTGTTTGATGTCCCTAATAACCCAACTCTTGATGGATAATTTGTAGCAATGTAGTCTCTGTATTCCTCTGCGCTAAAAACATCTACTTGACCCGTTTTTTTACCTATTCCTAATGCAAAATTATATTCAACTTCAAGTTGCTTTCCACCTTTCTTAGTTGTAATAATAATCACACCATTAGAAGCTCTTGAACCATAGATAGCCGTTGCGGACGCGTCTTTCAACACCGTCATAGATTCTATAGTAGAAGGATTAATCGAAGCCAAGATAGAAGTAGAACCAATGGATGTAGAATTATCAATTGGCAATCCATCAATAACAATCAAAGGGTCGTTACTCGCATTCAAGGAAGCGCCACCACGAATTCTGATTTGAGAACCAGAGCCAGGAGCGCCGCTAGTGTTTACAGTTAAACCTGCAACCCTACCGTTTAATAAATTCTCGGCGGTAACGTTGGCGCCTTTATTAAAATCTTTTGTGGTAATTGTCGTTATAGATCCTGTCGCGTCTTTTTTCTTAACAGTTCCATAACCCACCTGAACCACTACTTCTTGTAACTGGTTAGCGTCTTCTTCAAGACTTACGTTAACAGATTTTTGTCCAGTGTATTCAACTGTGGCGGATTTGTATCCAACAAAAGAAAAAACGACCTTGTCGCCTTTTGTAAGATTGCCCAATTGAAATTTACCGTCAAAATCGGTTGAAGCGCCATTTGTCGCGCCTTTGACAACAACATTTACTCCTGGCAGCGGTTGACTTGATGTTTTGTCAACTACAACTCCACTTAAAGTATTCTGAGCCAGAATACTAATAGGAAGTAACAGGAATAAAAATAACAACTTTTTGTAAATTGTTTTCATACATTTTGTTTAGGTTAAAATTTTGGTTTTTGTGCTTATACTTAAACTTCGAATGTTAAATATATGTAAATTATGCAACATTTAACTTAATACTAAGCAGAGAGGCTTCCGAAAACGTTTTCGTGTTGAAAACTTTTTCGAAAAAACATATTTTTAATAGTAAAATTGATATTATAAATAAAAAAATCTATCTTTATTATCAAATCAGTATTTATTAGATTCATAATGAAAAGAAAAGTTACTCTAAAACAAATTGCTAAAGAATTAGATGTTTCAATATCAACAGTTTCGAAATCCTTGAGAAACAGTTTAGAAATTAGTGAAGACACAAGACAAAAAGTGCAAGCTTTTGCCAAATTATATAACTACAGACCTAATCTGATTGCTTTAAGTTTAAAGAATAGAAAAACAAAAACAATCGGCATTATTATTCCCGAAATCATTCATCATTTTTTTGCAACAGTCATCAGCGGAATAGAAAATGTGGCTAATGAAAGAGGCTACAACGTAATTGTATGTCTTTCGGACGAATCGTTTGACAAAGAAGTAATTAACATGGAAATGCTAGCCAACGGAAGTATCGATGGATTCATCATGTCTTTATCAAAAGAAACGCAGCAAAAAAAAGATTTCCATCATATTGTGGAAGTGATTAATCAAGGAATGCCAGTGGTAATGTTCGACAGAGTTATTAATGATATTCTTTGTGACAAAGTAATCATTGACGATAGCTTAGCCGCTTTCAACACAACACAGCATTTTATCGACAAAGGATTTAAGAAAATTGCCCTCATCACCACCGTTGACTATGTTAGTGTTGGAAAATTAAGAACCGAAGGATACATCAAAGCGTTAAAAAACAATGATATTTCAGTTAATGAAAATTTGATTATAAAAATTGAAGACACCGAAAACTTTGAAAACCAAATCGAAAATCTAATCGCAAACAATGAGATAGAGGCAATATTTGCCGTGAACGAAATATTTGCCGTAACTGCTATAAAAATTGCCGCAAAATTAAACATCAAAGTACCTCAAGAACTTTCAATAATTGGTTTTACAGACGGAATTATTTCAAAATATTCCTCGCCAAGTATCACAACAGTTAGCCAAAGTGGCGTTAAAATGGGAAACAAAGCCGCCGCAATGCTAATTGATCGTTTGGACTTGGATGATCAAGACGAAGAACATGAGGAACACTACAAAACAGAAGTCATTGAAACCCATCTTGTAGAACGAGAATCTTCGCTATAATTTTTTCAAAATTAAATTTATTGTTGAAATAAATTCAAAAAAAAACAACTTTTGAAATAAATCAATATATTTACCGCCAATTATCAAAGCTTATACTTTACTTCGAAAATCAAGTAAGTTTTGATAAGCATCGCGCTTATCGTATAGCAACAATTAAATTACGATAATGGAAAAGCGGAAATTAGGTTTCTGGCAAATTTGGAACATGAGTTTCGGATTTCTCGGAATCCAAATGGGTTTTGCCTTGCAGAATTCAAATGTTAGTAGAATTTTTCAAACCTTAGGAGCTAATATTGATGACATCCCAATCTTATGGGTTGCCGCTCCATTGACCGGTTTAATCATTCAACCAATCATTGGTTATTTTTCAGATAGGACTTGGACCAAATTAGGCCGAAGAAAACCTTATTTCCTTGTTGGCGCCATTTTGGCTTCGGCAGCATTATTCATTATGCCAAATTCACCCGTGCTGTGGTTTGCCGCAGGAATGCTATGGATTATGGACGCTTCCATCAACGTTTCTATGGAACCTTTCCGTGCTTTTGTTGGTGACAATTTGCCCGAAAAGCAAAGAACAATGGGATTTGCAATGCAAAGTTTCTTTATCGGAATTGGCGCCTATTTTGCATCAAAACTCCCTTTAATATTCACTTATTTTGGCGTGCAAAATACCGCACCACTTGGTATCATTCCCGATTCAGTAAAATATTCATTTTACTTTGGTGGTATTGCGTTTTTAGTTACTGTGCTTTGGACCGTTATTTCTTCAAAGGAATATTCGCCCGAAGAAATGGAGGCTTTCGAAAAACATTCTGAAAATTCCTTTAAAAAAGAAACGCATTCCAATGATTGGTATGTCACTAATGCCAAATCACATATAACAAAAGGGATTTTGTTTTTGGTAATCAGTATTTTATTTTCTTTTGTCATTTATCATTATGATTTGAAGAAAGACTTATACGTTTTATCGCTTGGATTAATTGGCCTTGGCGGAGTTGCAATGCTTGTTTCAGGATTACTACAAAAAACAAACAATACCGAAAATGGATTTGTAACCATCATGAATGATTTTCAATTCATGCCAAAAATCATGAAACAACTGGCATGGGTGCAATTCTTTTCGTGGTTTGCTCTTTTCTCGATGTGGATCTACACCACTTTGGCCGTGACACAACACATTTATGGAACAACTGACACTACTTCAAAAGCCTACAATACTGGCGCAAATCAAGTAGGTGAAATGTTTGCCAATTACAATTTAATTGCTGCAATTGCAGCCTTCCTACTGCCTTTATTAGCAAAGTATACTAGTAGAAAATTTACACATTTCTTGGCGTTAACCATAGGTGGTTTTGGACTTATTTCCATCTACTTTATTAAAGAGCCTACCACTTTTACAATGGAATGGCTTCCAATGATTGGCATTGGTATTGCATGGGCAAGTATTTTGTCTATTCCATACGCAATGCTTTCTGGAGCATTACCCTCAAACAAAATGGGATATTACATGGGCGTTTTTAACTTCTTTATTGTAATTCCACAATTAGTAGCAGCCTCAATCCTTGGATTTTTGGTCTCAAAATTTTTTAACAGTGAACCGATTTATGCGCTTCTAATTGGTGGCATTTCTATGATTCTAGCAGGAATCATAGCGCTAACTATTGATGACGAATCGAAAATAATCATAAATGAATAAAAAAGCATTCATATTCGACCTAGACGGAGTAATTGTTGACACCGCCAAATACCATTTTATAGCTTGGCAAAAAATATCCAGCCAATTGGGTATTGAATTTACACCAGAACATAACGAAGAATTAAAAGGGGTAAGCCGTGTTCGCTCTTTAGATATAATTTTGGAAATTGGAAAAATAAATATTTCTCAAGAAGATAAAAACAGATGGCTCCACCAAAAAAACGAAGATTATTTATCTTATATCGTTAATATGGATCAAACCGAAATTTTGCCTGGAGTTTTACCCGTTTTACAGTTCTTGAAAGAAAGAAACCAAAAAATTGCATTGGGTTCAGCCAGTAAAAATGCTCGACCAATTCTAGAAAAAACCGGAATTATAGATTATTTTGACGCAATAGTGGACGGGAATGACGTGACAAACGCCAAGCCCAATCCTGAAGTATTTCTCAGAGCAGCAAAATTAATAGGTGCTACAAATGAAAATGCAATAGTTTTTGAAGATTCTGTAGCTGGAATTCAAGCAGCAAACACTGCAAAAATGATAAGTATAGGCATTGGCGAGGAATCTATTCTTCATGAAGCAAAATATATCTTTAAAGATTTCACCTATATCGACACAAGCTTTATTGAAGCATTAATAAATAAGTAAGGGATAAATGTTAGAGACATTCTAACTTTTAAATGTCAATTAAAAAATTGAAAAACCATTAAATAAAAAAAATGAACCAAGATTATATTAAACCAGATAATTGGTCCATCATTGAAGAAGGATTTGATATTGATAGAGTAAAATCGTCAGAGAGTTTGTTCAGCATCGGTAACGGTGTAATGGGACAACGCGCCAATTTTGAAGAAAACTATACAGGAGAAACTTTCCAAGGAAGTTATATTGCCGGAATTTATTATCCAGATAAAACAAAAGTGGGCTGGTGGAAAAATGGCTATCCCGAATATTTTGCCAAAGTATTAAACGCTCCAAATTGGATTGGAATTGACATCGAAATTAATGGCGAAAGTCTTGATTTGGCCAATTGCCAGTCGGTTTCAAATTTCCGTCGCGAATTGAACATGAAAGAAGGCTGTTACCACCGTTCTTTTCAAGCCATTTTGAAAAACGGAACTGAAG
>JBILYQ010000149.1:0-5887 GCA_044377655.1 Flavobacterium sp. | reverse complement strand
GTTTGAGGAAGCACTCGACAGACCATTTTCAAAAATGCACGAAACCAATGGAATTCCAACAGTAGATTTAAAAGTACAATTCAAGAAAGCTGCACGATTGGGAGAAATCTTAACCAAAAAACTATGGGTTAAAAATCTTGGCTCTGCTTCCATCCTATGCGGATTTAAATTCGAAAACCAACAAGAAAAAATCTGTTTGGAAGGCGAGGTAACCCTAGTAAACGTTGCTTTTCAAGAAAACAAAAACGACATCAAAGCCGCACCTTTTTCTGAAGAGATGAAAGAAAAAATAGCAGTTTTCTTAATCCCAAATTCTTAATTGCCATGGTGTTCTCAAAATTTAAAGCTGCAACCGTACAAACTTCTCCTGTTTTTCTAAACGTAGAAAAGACTATTGATAAAGCGATTTCTTTCATTAGAGAAGCAAGTTTGAATGGAGCGCAATTAATTGCTTTTCCCGAAGTCTTTGTAGCGGGTTATCCCTATTGGAATTGGATCATGACACCAATCCAAGGAAGTAAATGGTATGAAGAACTATACAAATGTTCCTTAAAAGTTACCGATAAATCGATGCAACCGTTATTTCAAGCGGCAAAAGAGAACAATATTCACATCGTTATCGGAGTCAACGAACGCGGCGACAGTTATGGCGAAATTTATAACACCAATTTAATTATTGACAACCACGGAAACCTTGTCGGAAAACACCGAAAATTAGTCCCGACTTGGGCAGAAAAACTCACTTGGACATCAGGCGACGGTTCTTCATTGAAAGTTTATGATACAGAAATCGGACCCATCGGAACCTTAGCTTGTGGCGAAAACACCAATACTTTGGCCCGTTTCACCCTTTTGGCGCAGGGCGAATTAATCCATATTGCCAATTATATTTCGCTTCCTGTTGCGCCACCCGATTATGATATGGCAGAAGCCATAAAAATTCGCGCTTGTGCACATTCTTTTGAAGGAAAACTATTTACCATCGTTTCATGTTCTACCATTTCTCAGGAAATAAAAGACGCTTTGCGCCAAGATGTTCCTAATGTGGATGAAGTACTAACGCGCAAAAACTCTGCTTTTTCAGGATTTATTGGCCCAAATGGCGCTGTGATTGGAACTCCATTAATTGATGATGAAGGAATTGTGTACGCCGATATTGATTTGCAGAAATGCATTCAACCCAAACAAATGCATGACATACTCGGACATTACAATAGATTTGATATTTTTGATTTACGAGTGAACATTGCTCCTACAAGAAAAATTACATTTATTGACAATCATGAAGAGTTTAATAAAAGATAACGAATAAATCTGATAGGTTTTGAAAACCTGTTAGGTTTAAATATATATTATGGAAGCAAAACATTCAGACGATCAAATCGGTCGTGCACGAGTTCAAGACACACCCGAACTAGAAGCGTATTATAAAGAACTAGAAACTCTTGGCGCTGGCGCATTGTGGACCGTTGCTAACGATATCGAACCTTGGGAGCCTAGAAGTTCCTCTGTTCCAATGCTTTGGAAATACGACGATTTGCGCGAATTAGTACTAAAATCATCCGAATTAGTTACACCAGAACAAGCCGGAAGACGTGTTGTTTATTTGGTAAACGACAAACGAAAAGACGTCTCTGCAGCCGTTGGTTGGTTGTACACCGGAATTCAAGTAACACGACCTGGCGAAAGCACATCGGCACACAAACACAAAGCATCTGCATTGCGATTCATCATGGAAGGCGAAGGCGGATATACCGTTGTTGATGGAAACAAAATCACATTTGAAGTCAACGATTTTGTGATTACACCCAATTCTACGTGGCACGAACACGGCGTTGATGCAAACGGAAAAACCTGCATCTGGCAAGACGGTTTGGACATTCCATTAGTCAATGCTTTAGAAGCCAATGATTATGCTGTGTATGACGGCAAGCAAGCGTTGGATTTTCCTGTAAACTATTCCCCAATAACTTATGGAACAGCCGGATTAATTCCAGCCGATAAAATTTGGGACAAACCCTATTCTCCATTATTCAAATATTCTTGGAAGAATGTATATCCAGCTTTGCTAGAAGCTTTAAAAGTAAATGAAGTCAATTCGTTTGATGGCATTTTAATGCACTATTCCAATCCATTGACTGGCGGACATGTGATGCAAACCATGGGCGCATCTATGCAATTATTACCAGCCAATTTCAAAGGAAAAGCACATAAACACACCGGTTCTTTTGTGTATCAATGCGCCACAGGAAAAGGATATTCCATCATCAACGGACAAAGATTGGATTGGAAGGAAAGAGATATTTTTTGTATACCATCTTGGGCTTGGCACGAGCATCATAACTTATCAGAGACAGAAGAAGCGTGTTTGTTTTCGTTCAACGATTTACCAGTTATCGAAAAACTGGGATTGTATCAATCAAGAGAATTGGAAGAAAATAATGGGAATCAGAAAATAGAATAAAGAACACAGCGTAAAGAATATAGAAAATAGACTTTGCGTAATTATTTTTAAAAAAAACTTTGCGAACTTTGCGGTTAAATACAAACAAATGAAACTACTTACCTATAAAACACAAGACACCGAACCACGATTAGGTTTCATCCACAATAATCAAATTATTGACATGGAAGATTTTGGCGAAATATCCAATTTTCCCTTACCAAATGATATGTTGGAATTAATCGATATGGGATTTGAAATCATAGCCGAAATCACCGAAATGGTTGCGGAAACACCAGCAAATTTCTTTGAAGAAATCTCTTATGAAATGGATGAAGTAACTTTCCTTGCTCCTATTGAAAAACCACGAAAAAATATCATCGGAATTGGTTTAAATTATACTGAACACGTGGCTGAAAGCGCTCGAACATTAGACACAACCGGAAAATTACCGCAAAAACCAATCATCTTTTCGAAACCACCAACAACGGTTACAGCTACAAATACTGAAATTATCAAAAACACCAAACTTACCGAACAATTGGATTGGGAAGTAGAATTGGCTGTAGTAATTGGCAAAAAAGGTAAATATGTTCCAAAAGAAGATGCGATGGATTACGTTTTCGGTTATACCGTAATAAATGATATTTCTGCTCGTGATTGCCGTCGTGAAGGGCAATGGATTGTTTCAAAAGGACAAGACACGTTTGCACCAATGGGACCAATTTTAGTTACCAAAGACGAAATCGAAAATCCACACAACCTGAATTTATCATTGAAAGTAAATGGCGTTGAAAAACAAAACTCGAATACTAAATTCTTATTGTTCAACATCAATGATTTAATTGAAGATTTAAGTATTGTTTTCACTTTAGAACCAGGCGATATTATTGCAACCGGAACACCGTCAGGCGTTGGCGCAGGAAGAAATCCTCAAGAATGGATGTACGATGGCGATGTGGTTGAAGCAACTGTAGAAGGAATTGGAACGATTGTGAATAGGGTTAAGGAGATTTAATTCTTTCAGAAAAGAGAAAAGAGAAGAAAGACATTCCGAACTTTGCGAAAACCTTTGCGTCTTCGCGGTTAAATATAAATCATGAAAAAATACAGAATAGGACAAATAGTTCCATCATCCAACGTTACGATGGAAACCGAAATACCAGCGATCTTTCGTTCACGAGAAACCATCCTTCCCGAACGCTTCACCTTCCATTCCAGCAGAATGAGAATGAAAAAAGTAACCAAAGAAGAACTCGAAGCTATGGATGCCATGAGTTTGAAATGTGCTCAGGAACTTTCTGACGCTCATGTTGACGTCATGGGTTACGCCTGTTTGGTGGCCATTATGAGCATGGGGCGCGGCTATCATTGCGTTTCGGAAGTAAATTTGCATCAGGAAACTATGGCGAATGACTTCCCTACGCCTATTGTAACTTCTGCCGGAGCTTTGATTAATGGATTAAAGGTTTTGGGTGCGAAACAAATTTCAATAATTACTCCTTATATGCGACCGTTGACTGATATGGTGGTCGATTATATCGAACATCAAGGGATAAAAGTAAAACAAAGTATTGCATTGGAAATTCCAGATAATTTGGAAGTGGCAGCTCAAAATCCGATGAATTTATTGGAAATATACAAACAATTGGATTTGACTGGCGTAGATGTATTGGTGGCTTCGGCTTGTGTACAAATGCCTTCATTGGAAGCCATTGATTTAATTCAGGCAGAATGTGGAATTCCTGTTACATCTGCCGCAGTTTGTACTACTTTTGAAATGATGAAAAAACTCGGCATCCAAGCCAAATCGGCCATTGGTGGGGAATTACTCAACGGCAACTATTAAATCCACAATGGCTAAAACCCAAACAACCCAAGCAAATGTGCTTGATTTTATCAACTCCTTTGCAAACACCGAACAAAAACGTCAAGACAGCATGGAACTCTTGAAACTTATGCAACAAACCACGGGCTTTGAACCTAAAATGTGGGGACCAAGCATTATTGGTTTTGGAAACTACTATTACAAGTATAGCAGCGGCCATCAAGGCAATGCGCCTTTAATAGGTTTCTCACCTCGAAAAGCCGCCATATCGCTCTATGTTTTTACTGGCCTAGAAGAACACAAATACCTACTCGAAGGTCTTGGCAAATTCAAAATCGGAAAAGCATGTATCTATAGTAGTAAACTATCCGACATCAACCGAGAACGATTAATCTTAATTATGCAACAAACAATAGCCTATTTACAAGAGAAATATCCTGAAAATTAAATATACCTCTCCTATAAGTATTTGTAAATAGTCAGTCTTATTCTTTTTTTTTGTAATTTTATGTTCTGTTACGACAGGCATTCCAAAATCACTTTCCCCTCTTTTATTGTTTCCTAAACGTTGTTTCGCTATATGCTTAGTGGCGATATGATTTAATACAAAACAAAGGTTTTTTAACCTTGACGGCGATATCTTGTATCCTAGTTTAAAAAAGAACATCCCTAAATAGTAATTTTAATAATTGAAATCATGGAAAAACAAAAATTGATTGACGCGCTTTACTATTGCGCGGCGCAGTGCACACATTGTTATGATGCCTGCCATTTAGAACAAAAGAAAGAAATGGAAATTTGTATGCAGCACGACTTAGACTGTGCCGAATTGTGCCGATTAACTGGACAAGTGTTGGAACGAAAATCTCCAAATACTGATTTGTTCCTAAAGTTGTGCGCCCAAATGTGCAAACGTTGTGCTAACGAATGTACCAATCATAAACACCTCGAACATTGCCAAAAATGTGCTGATGCCTGTACTAAATGTGCCGAAATGTGCCATCATGAAGAAGTGACTACCTAAAACTACTTACCAAATTCGGGAAAGTCGTTGTTTTTATGGTCTTTGGCCCTACAAAAATTGCTGTTTGGTCTTGTATTACTCCTTGGCTTTATTTGTGCCACTGATAATGCTTGAGACAATCCCCTTGCTGTTGGTCATTTCTGCCAAAAGCACTCCGCCGATATGAAGCACAATAAAGGCTAGCAAGTAGTAAAGCGACAACTTGTGGATGGTTTCCACCGTGTCTTTCACTTCTTTTGGACCCCATTCAATCAACAAACCCGTTACAAGGGAAGCGGCCACAAAGAGATAGAAAACGAGGTAGATAAAATATTGGAATTTAGTTTTGCTAGAAAGTGTTTTAGTAAAAGGATTGGCTATAGGCATTTTTCCAAAAGCCGGAAGAAGCATCCTTAGGCTATAGAGACCAACAAGGGCATATCCAAAATAGATGTGCCAATCCCACATTGGTTTGCGGATTTTTTTGGCCAAGACAATCATTTGGTCTTGAGAAAGCTTTTGGTCTGTTGTGGCAAGGTAATCTTGGATGATGAGTGCCACGTTATTTTTGTTCATCCAAGTAAGTCTAAGGAAAATGGTCAGTAGCAGCAAA
>JBILYQ010000148.1:0-5910 GCA_044377655.1 Flavobacterium sp. | reverse complement strand
TATAAAACTATTATCGATTTTATTACAAACTATGTACCTTTAAACCCTTTTAAATACTGTTTATTATGAATGAAAATTTAATTTTAATATTATCTTTTATACTTGTTTCTATATTTGGGATATTCATAGGAAAAAAATTATTTTCTGCCAATACCAAAACAGACAAAGCTGCTCTAGAAGAAAAAGTCAATGGATTGCAACAGCAAATTGAACAACTAAAAGTGCAAGTACAAGAAACGATTCAAGAACGTGAAATCATTAGAACCGAAAAAGAATCGTTGGCGATTCAACTATCTAAAAAAGAAGGTGATTTTGATAATCTTTGGGATAGAAACAAAGAGCAAAAGCAAGAAGTGGAACAACTTCAGGAGAAATTCACTAAAGAATTTGAAAACCTGGCCAACAAAATTCTGGAAGAAAAAACCAATAAATTCACGGAACAGAACAAAGAGAATTTAAAAAATATTCTTTCTCCATTACAAGAAAAAATTCAACTTTTTGAAAAGAAAGTAGAAGACACACACAAAGAAAGCATCGATTATCATGCGGCATTGCGCCAACAAATACTAGGATTACGAGAAATGAATGCTCAAATGAGCAAGGAAACTTTGAATTTGACCAAAGCATTAAAAGGCGATAGCAAAATGCAAGGCAATTGGGGCGAATTGATTTTGGAACGTGTTTTGGAAAAATCGGGATTGGAAAAAGGGCGCGAATATGAAGTACAGCAAAGTTTCACTACGGATGAAGGCAACCGCGTTTTCCCCGATGTAGTTATTAATTTGCCAGACGGAAAGAAAATGATTGTCGATTCGAAAGTAACTTTAACTGCCTACGAACGTTATATTAACGAGGAAGATGACGATGCAAAAGCGCAACATTTGAAAGAACATGTGATGGCTTTAAAACGCCACGTAGATCAACTAAGCGCAAAAAATTATCACGATTTATACCAAATGGAAAGTCCTGATTTTGTATTGCTATTTATCCCGATTGAATCTGCTTTTGCCTTGGCTTTGAACGAAGACACTTCATTATACAACAAAGCTTTCGAGAAAAATATTGTCATTGTTACGCCTTCAACATTGTTGGCCACTTTGCGAACTATAGACAGCATGTGGGCAAATCAAAAACAACAAGAAAATGCAATGGAAATTGCGCGTCAAGCTGGCGGATTGTATGACAAATTTCAAGGATTTGTAGACGATTTGATAAAAGTTGGCAACAAAATTAAAGACACCAAAACCGAATATGATAATGCCATGAATAAGCTTGTTGAAGGATCAGGAAATTTAGTCACAAGGGTTGAAAATCTTAAAAAAATGGGCGCCAAAGCGAAGAAATCATTGCCAGAAAACCTGTTGCAGAGAGCTAATATCAGTGACGAAAAAATTTAAAACCGTAGCTGCATAAAAAATAACTATTGCCGAATTAATGGTGCCATCGCTTACTAATTTTAGTGGTAAAATTAATGGCGGTTACATCTTATCGTTAATGGATCAAATTGCGTTTGCAAGCGCTTCAAAATCTTGAAAAAATGACTGTGTTACAGCTTCGGTTGACACCTTATATTTTTTAAATCCAATTGAAGTTGGAGAATTAATTACGTTAAAAGCTAGTGTAAATTACGTCGGTAAAAGTTCAATGATTATTGGCATTCGAGTGGATTCTGAAAACATTCGAACAGGAGAAATTAAGCATTGCAATTCGAGTTATTTTACAATGGTTGCCAAAGATGACGATAAAAAAAATGTTTCTGTTCTCGGGGTAATTCTTTTTAATCACGAAGAAATAAGACGCTTTTATAATTGTATTAAATTAATAGCCCTTAAAAAACACAGAAGTCATCAATGAAGAAGTTTTTGACTATAAATCTGCCGAGGCTTTATTAAACCTCAACAAATACAATATAAAATTACAAATACTTTAATAGTTTAACAAAATTCAAGGTATTAAAAAATAATTTAACAATTATTAATCTAATTATTTATAGGTTTTTAGATAAAAAATACTATTTTTGGACTGCATTAATAAATTTATGAAAAAACAGTACTATTTAGCAACATTACTTATATTCTTAGCCATTTTATTTCAATCTTGTTCTAATCAAGATGATAACTATGTGCCTGTATCGCCTGTTGTAATGGATTTAAGTCAGGTTCCTTATCCTAAATTATCAGATTATGCTTTCTTTGAAGGCGATTTGAAAGATCAAAAACCAGCTTATAAAGTTATCCCATACAAACCAGCGAGTGAACTTTTTTCGAATTATGCTCATAAGAAGCGTTTCGTTTGGATGCCAAATGGAAGTTCTGCTTCATTTGACGGTGCTGAAAACGTTTTGGATTTTCCAATTGGAGCCGTTTTGATAAAAACATTTTATTATGATAATGTTTTGCCTTCAAACACAACTAAAATAATCGAAACTCGTCTCTTAATAAGAAAGAGTGATGGATGGAAAGCCTATGATTACATTTGGAATGAGGCACAAACTGAAGCACTTCTTGACACAGAAGAAAACGGCGTTTTTATTCCTATTACTTTTATTGAAAATAATGTAACTAAAAGTTTGGAATATAAAATACCCTCACAAACTGAGTGCGTGACTTGCCATAAAATTAATCCACAGCAAACAGGAGAAATTACCATTCCAATTGGTCCAAAACCACAAAATTTAAACACTGAATTTAATTATGGAACTTCTGTTAGAAACCAACTTCAAAAATGGACTAGCGAAGGTTATATAGACAATACTTTACCCGCATTAGCAACTATAAAATCTACTGTAGACTGGAAAGACACAAGCAAATCATTGGAAGACCGTGCACGTTCGTACATCGATATGAATTGCGCTCATTGTCATCGAGATGGAGGTCATTGTGATTATGTTGCTCAACGATTTGACTACAGTAACAATGATTTGAACTTATTTGGGGTATGTCTGCCTCCATTGTTTCAAATTCCAGACAATCCATACATTATAAATGCGGGAGATGCTGACCATTCTGAAATAATATACAGAATGAATACCAATGAAGGTTCAGAAATGATGCCAATAATTGGTAGAAGCGTTGTCCATGAAGAAGGAGTGCAACTAATGAGAGATTGGATTAATTCAATGCAAATCCCATGTGAATAATTATAACACCAACAAACATAATAACCTTATTACAACATTAATTATGAAAAAAAAATACTTTTTATTTACCCTTTTAGGGGTTGGTTATTTAGCCAATGCTCAGGGAATTTCCTTTGCCCCACAAACTTTTGGAGGTAGCGCGAATATTTGCTGCGTTGCTGACATGAATGGCGATTTTCTTGATGATATCGTAACGGTTTCTTCAACCCAAATAAAAATTTATTCCCAAAAAACAAATGGTGGCTATAACACCAATATTTACACATTGCCTACAAGTGTGAATACTGCAGATTGGAGTATTGCTGCTGGTGATTTTGACAGAAATGGTTTCAACGATATTGTTTTAGGAAACGGCAGTAGAATTACACTATTAAAAGCAAATGCAACTGGAACAGCATATTCTGTGATAGCTTATCCTCAAAATATTTTTTCGCAAAGAACAAATTTTGTTGATATCAATAATGATGGTCACTTGGACTTATGGGCTTGTCATGATGTAGATCAAAGTCATGCTTATAGAAATGATGGCGCTGGAAATCTAAATTTTGATATCTCTTTAATGCCAACTTTAGACATTGGTGGAAACTATGCCACTATGTGGTCAGATTATGACAATGATGGAGATGTAGATATGTATTTAGCAAAATGCCGTGGTGGCGCACCAGTTGGCGATGCACAAAGAATAAATTTATTATACAAAAATAATGGCGATGGAACTTTTACTGAATCGGGTGCAGTTGCTGGCGTAAATGACGGCGCACAATCTTGGTCAACGGCTATTGAAGATTTTGACAATGATGGAGATTTCGATTTTTTATTGTCTAACATCTCAGACCAAAATAAAATGTATAGAAATAATGGTGATGGAACTTTCACTGATATTTATGCAACAACAGGAATTGCCGCTCAAGTAGGATCTTGGGAAGTTCAAGCAGCAGATTTTAACAATGATGGTTTTATGGATTTCTTTTGGCAAAATGGTAAGGAATTGTACATCAATAATGGCAACATGACTTTCACAGGATATGACTTACCTTTTAGCGAAGGAGGTATTGGAGATTTGAACAATGATGGTTTTCTTGATGTTCAAATAGGAGGAAATGTATATTATAACAGTGGTAATCCAAACAAATGGTTGAAAGTACAATTGCAAGGAATTCAGAGTAACATCAATGGTATTGGAGCAAGAGTTGAAATCTTCGGAGTTTGGGGAAAACAAACTCGTGAAATCAGAAGTGGTCAAGGATTTAGTCATATGAGTTCGTTAAATGCTTATTTTGGAATTGGAACTGCAAGTGCAATAACGCAAGTAGTGGTAACATGGCCATCAGGGGTTGTAGACACCATTTTAAATCCTTCTAGCAACCAAACATTATCAGTAGTTGAAGGAGCAACTTTGGCAGTAGATAGCTTTACAAACAATGAGTTCAGTATCTATCCAAATCCAACTAAAGATGTATTGAATATAAAATTTAACGCATCGGAAACACAAATCAGTTCCGTTGAAATATTTGATATGCTAGGAAGACAAATTATGAAATCAGATATTGCAAGTGAAAACATTTCAGTACAATCTTTGAATAAAGGCACCTATATTATCCTTTTAAAAGATGCTGAAGGAAAATCATATGCTCAAAAATTCATAAAGGAATAATAATTCTTTAAAAGAATACTAATAAAAAAGTCCTCCAAAATGGAGGACTTTTTTTATGGCCTAAATAAATAGATGGTTTAAAAAACCCTCAATAAATTGAACCCGAAGAAGATATCTCCTGCACTCCAATCGCCTGTAGTATTTCCTAAAAACCCAGCTTCATGCATTCCTTGAGAATTGCTAAAATGCATTTGAAAAACATGACCACCAGTTTCAATATCAACACCAATTGATAATGGATCGTTAAATTGTGATGTCTGCGCTCTGTTCAAATGGGCTGCATAATCAACATTGACCGACCAACGCTTGGCAAATTTATACCTCCCTCCCATTGCTACTGCATATTGGCTATTTTCTTGGTTGTCATCAATAACAAAATTTTCATGAAAAAAGGTAGGCGCTAATTCCAATGACAACTTGCTATTAAATTTTCTAGACATCAAAATTTGAGTTACATAAATTAAACGATTATCAAAATTCATTTTTGGATAATTGCTTTCTTTTAAAGTATTATTGATTGCTAAACTCGTAAATCCCGCTATTGCAAGCGGAAAACCATTCATTTCTTGAGATTTCAATAAATATTTTCCAGAAAAATCATAAGCTAATTCACTTCTTGCCGCACCTAATGTCAACCAATCTCGAAGTCCATACAGAAACTTTATTTGAGTAACAGCATTATCTAAACCATAAGCTCCTTCAAAACCATCTTGAATGGAACCAAATCTATGGGCAACAACAAAATATAAATCCCCCTTTGCGGCAAGTTTAGTAGATTCTAAATTCACAATTTTTAAGGCCTTAAAAGCAGATACTACTTTAATTTTCTCTGTTGATACAGTATCAATTTCACTTAATAAGTCATCTTGCGAAAACGATAATAAAGGCAATAATAAAAGGGCTAAAATACTTTTCTTCATTCTTTTTTAATTAATTATTGAAACTTGATCCATTTTGAATTCTTCTAGTAAATCATCATATCCTATAAATCTCCCTTTCACATTTATCGTTTGATTTTCGGATATATTCTTCGGAATAGAATCCGTAAAGATAACATTCATTTTATCATCTATCATGATAGAATTACTAGACAAATCGATGTTGGTTATTCTTCCTT
>JBILYQ010000147.1:0-5932 GCA_044377655.1 Flavobacterium sp. | reverse complement strand
GTTCTTTTGTGCCAATCCATTTTGAAATCACAACCTCATCAATTTGATAGGCAATCGGATTCAAATTAACTTCTGCAGATTTCGAAGCTTTAATAATTTTCTTTTCAAAGCCCAAAGCCGAAAAAACCAAATTTTTATTTTTATCATTAGTCGCAATGCTAAATACCCCGTTCTCTTCTGAAGAGGTGCCAATATTCTCGTTTTCCACCCAAATATTAACATACGAAATTGGAATTCCAGTGACCGAATCCTTTACAATCCCTATTATTTGGGCCGATATTGAAGAGGTAATTAGAAAAAAAAGAATGTAAATATGTCTCATACTATTTTAGCACATCGGCTATTTTTCTGTCGTTGCTCAATCTTGGAATCTTGTTTTGTCCGCCTAGTTTTCCTATCGATTTCATGTAGTGCTGAAAACCGTTTTTTTCCACTTTTCTGATTTTTAGTGTACGCAAAACATTGCCAATAATCAAATCATCGTAATACCCATTTTGCTTGCGCATGGCACGGTCTATTGTTAACGCAAATTCCTCTAAATTATTGGGTTCGTTTTCAAATTCTATGAACCATTCATGATAAGGCAAACCTTCTTGAGGCGTAATTTGAGGCGCTACAGTAAATTCATTGACACGAATAGTGGTGTTTTCCATAGCTTCTTTCAGGGCATATTCCACTTCTTTTCCAATGACATGTTCTCCAAATGCTGAAATATAATGTTTGATTCGCCCAGAAACAATGACACGATAAGGCTTCAAACTTGTAAATTGGACTGTATCGCCAATATTGTAAGCCCAAAGTCCTGCGTTGGTAGAAATTATCAAAACATAATTAACATTCAATTCGACTTGACCAATGGTGTATCGTTTTGGGTTATCAGTGAAAAATTCGTCCGATTTAATAAATTCATAAAAAATACCACTGTTCAAAAGCAGTAACATCCCTTTTTCTTTTTGGGAATCCTGATAGGCAAAAAAACCTTCCGATGCTGGAAATAATTCAATACTATCCACTTTACGGCCTATCAGATTTTCAAATTTAGCGCGATAGGGTTCAAAATTCACGCCGCCATAAATGAATAAATTAAAATGTTTAAAAATTTCGCCAACCGGTTTATTTCCTTTTTGTTGAAGCTTTTCAAAATACATTTGAACCCAAGATGGAATACCAGAAATAACAGTCATGTTTTCCTTGAAAGTTTCTTCAACAATGGCTTCGACTTTAGTTTCCCAATCTTCAATACAATTGGTTTCCCATGAAGGCATTCGGTTTTTCTGTAAATATTTTGGGATAAAATGGGCCACAATACCTGAAAGTCTCCCTAGTTTTATTCCGTTTTTTTCTTCCAAAATTGGGCTTCCTTGGAGGAAAATCATTTTCCCGTCTACAAAATCTGCCTTTCCAGTTTCATGAATGTAATGCAAAATCGCATTTCGAGCCGCTTCAATATGAAACGGCATCGATTCGTTAGTAAGCGGAATGTACTTGGCGCCAGAGGTCGTTCCAGATGTTTTGGCAAAATAAATAGGTTTGCCTTTCCATAAAACGTTAGATTCTCCTTTGACTACTTTATCAACATAAGGTTTCAAAGCTTCATAATCTCGAATAGGCACTTTTTGGGCAAAATCTTCAAATGTTTTAATTTGATCAAAATCGTGGTCTTTTCCAAACTCGGTAGTTGCGGCTTGACTAATTAAATCTGAAAAAACTTTTTCTTGGGTTGCTACTGGATTGGAACTCCAAAGAAGTGTTTTTTTGTAAACTTTCTTTGCAAAAAGTTTTGCGGCAATTGATTTTATTGACATAATTATTCAAATTCAATGAAAATAGTTGGGTCTATGGGATATCCGTCTTTCCACAGTTCAAAATGCAAATGCACTCCTGAGGATTCTTGTCCAGTTGAACCGGCCAAAGCTATAACTTCTCCGGTTCTAACTATATCTCCTTGCGATTTGGTTATTGACGCAGCATGTTTATAAACCGAAATAAAACCGTTGTTATGTCTTAAAACAAGAACGTTTCCATTGGTTGGTGTCCAATCCGCAAAAATCACTGTTCCGTTTAATGTTGCTTTTATCGGTGTGTTTTTGGGCAATGCAATATCTACCGCAAAATGTTTGTTTTTGGCATTATACTTTTCTGTAATCAATCCTTTTACTGGCGAAAAAAGAACGGTACTTACTTTTGGTTTTGCTTTTTCGAAAAGGTTGTATTTATCCTCTCTAGCTACTTCTTCTCGGAGTTTTAAATCAGATTCGGAGGGTTCTAAATCTTCTTTTTCAATTGGATCTGATGGCGATGTTAAAATGGAATCTTTGTTGAATTTTGCATAATCCAAATCGCCAGTTAATACTTTTTTTATAGACTGAAGATAGGCTTCGTTTTTCTTCAACGCAAAAGCCAAAGAGTCTGATTTTAGAGCCAATTCGGTGGCATCTCTTTTCAATTTTGTAGAAGCATATCCTGGAATATATTCTCTCAAAGGAGTAAATGCAATAATGTAAGTAGTAACAAGAATGATTAAAAAAGCACCAATAGTTGCCACCACAAAAACATTCATTAAAGTAAGTTTAAAAGAAAAAATTTCTTCAAAAGTGTCTTCATTCAAAATAACCAAACGGTTTTTTGTGAACAATCTCTTTTTGATTAATTTTCTTTTTAGCCGTTTTTCGGACATGGTTTTAGATTATACCACAAATATAAATAATTTAAGTTGCTTATATTCCTTTGCGCTTTCATTGTTCTTGTTAAATCATAATTTTTACTAAATAGTGAAAAGAAATACCAGTTTTTATTTTTACATTTGTACCAATATATTTTACATAATTTGCTTAGGCATTAATTATTACAACCATGGGAAAATTTGGTGTTACTGAAATTCTTGTTATACTAGCCGTAGTCTTATTGTTTTTTGGAGGAAAAAAAATTCCAGAATTAATGAAAGGTCTTGGAAGTGGGATAAAAGAATTCAAAAATGCAGCTAAAGATGATCAGCCTGCAAACAAAAAAGAAGAAGAAACAAAAGAGTAAATTTTACTACTGAGGGTAAATTTGGAATGGTAGAAATAGCTATTATTTTATTTAACATCTCCTATTTTGTAGTTTTAACTATTCTTTTTTAAGAAGAAATAGAAAAAATAAATTTTGCTTTTTAAATAAAAAAATCCCAAACTCAATAATCTTGAATTTGGGATTTTTTTATACAATCATTGAAAGCTGAATTCGTTTTCTATCTTCATCTACTTCGGTAACTTTCACTTGAACGTGTTGCTGCAGCTTGACCACTTCGTTTACATCGGAAACAAAACCGGCTTTAAGCTGCGAAATGTGAACCAAGCCGCTTTCCTTAATACCAATATCTACAAAACAACCGAAATTGGTAATGTTATTCACAATTCCTGGTAAAACCATTCCAGTTCTAACGTCTTTAATACTTTTTACATTGGGGTCAAATTCGAAAATTTTTGCTGATTTTCTTGGGTCCAATCCTGGCTTTTCTAACTCTTTTATAATGTCTTTGAGGGTTAGCAAGCCAATTTCTGGTGTAATGTAATTCTCTGGATTTATAAGTTTTGTTTTTTCTTTATTGGCAATCAAATCATTCACTGAAAGTTTTAAATCTTTTGCCATTTTCTCGACAATTCCATACGCTTCAGGATGAACCGCAGAGTTGTCCAAAGGATTCTTTGCGTTCGAAATTCGGATAAAGGCAACTCCTTGTTGGTATGCTTTTTCGCCCAGTCGAGGTACTTTTTTTAATGTTTTTCTGTCCTCAAAAGGTCCGTTTTCCGTTCGATATTGTACAATGTTTTCAGCCAACTTCTCTCCTATTCCGCTGACATAAGCCAATAAATGTTTACTGGCAGTATTGATATTAACACCAACTGAATTCACACAACGAATGACGGTACTATCTAATTCCTCTTTTAATTTTGTTTGATCCACATCATGTTGGTATTGTCCAACGCCAATGGCTTTCGGGTCAATTTTCACCAATTCTGCCAAAGGATCAGAAAGTCTGCGACCGATGGAAACCGAACCACGAACGGTTACATCATAATTTGGAAATTCCTCCCTAGCAATTTTCGAAGCAGAATACACCGACGCTCCAGCTTCTGATACGATGAAAACTTGAATTGGTTTGTCGAAAGCTATTTTTTTGATGAAAAATTCCGTTTCCCTTGAGGCTGTTCCGTTTCCAATGGAAATAGCATCTATTTGATAAGCATTAACCATCGACCGAATTTTTTTTATTGCCATTGCAGTTTCGTTTTGAGGCGCATGTGGATAAATATTTTCATTGTAAAGCAATGCGCCATTTTCATCCAAGCAAACCACTTTACAACCAGAACGAAATCCTGGGTCAATTGCCAATATCCTTTTTTCTCCCAAAGGTGGTGCGAGTAATAACTGGCCTAAATTGTTAGCAAAAACCTGAATGGAATTAGCATCAGCTTTTATTTTCGACTCCTGTAAAGTTTCGTTTGAAATGGCAGGATGAAGTAATCTTTTGTAACTATCTTCAATTGCTAAATGTAAATGTGATGTCGATTGGTTTTGCTTTTTAATAATGATTTCATCAATCATTTCAATAACTTCTTCGTTTTCAACTTCTATTTTCATTTTCA
This sequence comes from Flavobacterium sp., assembly GCA_044377655.1. Classification (GTDB taxonomy): domain Bacteria; phylum Bacteroidota; class Bacteroidia; order Flavobacteriales; family Flavobacteriaceae; genus Flavobacterium. The sequence continues at coordinate 1,304 of JBILYQ010000147.1, read as the reverse complement.
CAAAACCTTCATTTTCAGCACGAAGAATTGCTAATAATCGGTGCGAAGGTGCCTTTGCTAAATTCTCTGACCAATCAAAATATTGAGAAAATTTTTGTGCCGCTTCATCATCTTTCTTTGACTTAGAAACTTTGGTGGTTATTGTTGCTTTTCGTTGGTATAATCTTCGTAATTGCTTTCTAACATAAGTATTTTCGTTAATCCATTCGGCGATGATATCTCTTGCTCCTTGTAAAACTTCGTCTTCGTTAATGACATTTTTATTTAAATAGTGTGTTGCAATAAAATCAATATTATCATTGTTTTGTGCCATGATAATTTTTGCTAAAGGTTCCAATCCGTTTTCACGAGCAACATCGGCTTTTGTTTTTTTCTTCTTTTTATAAGGTAAGTAGAAATCCTCTAATTCTAGTAAATCGAAACTGTTGGAGATTTTAGATTTTAATTCTGGTGTTAACGCGTTTTGCTCATCAATAGATTTTGTAATTGCCTCTTTTCGTTTTACAATAACATTATAAGCTGATTGAAACTTGGCGATTTGTTCTATAAAAACCTCGTCTAAATTTCCTGTTTTATCTTTTCGGTAACGGGAAATAAACGGAATAGTGCACTCTTCTTGTAAAAGTTGTACTGTATTTTGAATGTTTATTGCCGATGTAGCAACATGTATTGATATAAACTGTATGTTAGTCATTGCTAAAATTATAAACTTAAATTAATGAAAAAATATAAACTTAATGATGGAATCAAATAGCTTATAGTAATAAAAATTTTGATTTATTAAATTATTGACAACTAATTTTATCTACTCTGTTTTGGTGTCTTCCACCTTCAAATTCTGTACTTAAAAAAGTATCAACCATTTCTACAGCTTGAGTAATGGATGTAAAACGAGCCGGAATGCTTATTATGTTTGCATCGTTATGTTGTCTTGCTAAAGTGGCAATCTCTTTGTTCCAACATAAAGCAGCACGTACTTTTTGATGTTTGTTTGCCGTCATAGCTATTCCATTTCCTGAACCGCAGATAACTATTCCAAAATCAGCATTTGCTTCAGAAACATCTGTAGCTACAAGATGGCCAAAGTCTGGATAATCAACACTATTTTCAGAATCGGTGCCATAATTTGTAACATCATGACCTTTTGCTTTTAGCATTGCTACTATTGCTTTTTTGTATTCTGGACCTGCGTGGTCATTTCCGATTGAAATTTTCATAGCGTAATTGTTTTTTAATTTGAGTACAAATTTAATAATATAATTAAGGACTTAATAAACGTTGGTTATTATTATTTTAAAGCTCTG
>JBILYQ010000146.1:0-5936 GCA_044377655.1 Flavobacterium sp. | reverse complement strand
TGGAAACCCAACGGGCGCGAGCGCATTAGCTGCTATACTAGAAAACAATACAAACAAAATGAAGCCATTTATTATTATAACGCCAATGGTACGATAGCTAAGATAGTGGATACCTTTACCACTTTTCACACCCAGTATTTTTACTATACTAACAATGAACTTACACGAATTGTGACCAAAGACAATAAGGATATCCTTGTTGATGACGTTTCTGTACACTGTGAAACCAGAGACGCGAAGGGTGCTTGTTTAAAAGAAATTAGGGTTTCAAAAACAACAAACCGAAAGGAAGAAATCCGTTTTTATCCTGTTTACAAATAGCCATGCAGTGAATGTGGATGGAAAAGCAAAGACATTTTAATATCAGTAAAGAATAGCGCTTTGATAACTGCGGTTTAGAAACATTTTAGATAGCTACTACACCACGTATTCCGACTGGAATAAAATACCTCAAATGGGAAGAAATTTTTTTATTAATTTACAGATAAGTTTATAAAATGAATAGTTTTACTTGAAACAGTCGACGGGATACTTTATTAAATAGAAAAATTATCGATATTTGCCACACTAAAAACTGTAAGTTATGGGAATGAATAAAAATACCGTTTTAGGATGGGCCACTTTAATAATGATAATTATGGGATTATTACTTATAGGGTTGGGTGCCTTTCGCTATGATGACGTTGCAGGCTGGGGTTTTGCAGCAACAGGTGTTGGTTTTTTAGCAAACGCTTGGGTGTTTAGTTCGCTTAAAGGACGATTATAACTATTGCAAACAATAAAATAAAAACAATAAATAATTAAGACATGTTAGACGATAAAAAAGTAATTTTCTCAATGCAGAAATTGAGTAAAACCTATCCAGGAGCAGACAAACCCGTTCTTAAAAATATTTATTTGAGTTTCTTTTACGGAGCTAAAATTGGTATTTTGGGTCTCAATGGTTCTGGAAAATCTTCTTTATTGAAGATTATTGCAGGAGTTGATAAAAACTATCAAGGCGATGTGGTTTTTCAACCAGGGTATACCGTGGGATATTTAGAACAAGATCCTCAACTTGACGACACAAAAACAGTTATTGAAATTGTTCGTGAAGGTGTAGCCGAAACAATGGCAGTACTAAAAGAATATAATGATATAAACGATTTATTTGGTCTTCCTGAAAACTATGAAGACGCAGACAAAATGGACAAGTTAATGGATCGTCAAGCTATTTTACAAGATAAAATTGATGCACTTGGTGCTTGGGAAATCGATACGAAGTTGGAAATCGCAATGGATGCCTTGCGAACACCAGAAGGCGATACCCCAATCAAAAATTTATCAGGTGGAGAACGTCGTCGCGTTGCTTTGTGTCGATTATTATTGCAGCAACCAGATGTTTTACTTTTAGATGAACCTACCAATCACTTGGATGCCGAAAGTGTCCTTTGGTTAGAACAACATTTGGCACAATATGCCGGAACTGTTATTGCAGTTACTCACGACAGGTATTTCTTGGACAACGTAGCCGGTTGGATTTTGGAACTGGATAGAGGAGAAGGCATTCCTTGGAAAGGGAATTATTCTTCTTGGTTAGACCAAAAATCAAGCAGAATGGCCTTGGAAGAAAAAGTGGCTTCTAAACGCAGAAAAACATTAGAACGTGAGTTGGATTGGGTTCGTCAAGGAGCCAAAGGTCGTCAAACCAAACAAAAAGCGCGTTTGCAGAATTACGACAAACTTTTGAATGAAGATCAAAAACAATTAGATGAAAACTTGGAAATCTATATTCCAAATGGCCCAAGATTAGGTACCAATGTCATTGAAGCTAAAAATGTTGCGAAAGCTTTTGGAGATAAATTATTATATGATAATTTAAATTTTACTTTGCCACAGGCTGGAATTGTTGGAATTATTGGTCCAAATGGTGCTGGTAAATCGACTATTTTCAAAATGATAATGGGAGAGCAAAAAACGGATAGTGGTGAATTTTCTGTAGGTGATACTGTGAAAATCGCTTATGTAGATCAAGCGCATTCGAATATTGATCCTAATAAATCTATTTGGGAAAATTTTGCCGATGGTCAGGAATTAATCATGATGGGCGGACGACAAGTTAATTCTCGTGCTTATTTGAGTAGATTTAATTTTGGAGGTGGTGAACAAAATAAAAAAGTATCCATGTTATCTGGTGGTGAACGTAATCGTTTGCACCTTGCGATGACTTTGAAAGAAGAAGGTAACGTATTGTTGCTTGATGAACCAACAAATGATTTAGACATTAACACGCTACGTGCTTTGGAAGAAGGATTGGAAAATTTTGCAGGCTGTGCGGTAATCATCAGTCACGACAGATGGTTTTTGGATAGAATTTGCACACACATCTTGGCTTTTGAAGGCAACTCTGAAGTGTACTATTTTGAAGGTGGTTTTTCTGATTATGAAGAAAATAAGAAAAAACGTTTGGGTGGTGATTTGACCCCGAAACGATTGAAATATCGAAAATTGATAAGAAGTTAACATATATTTATAAAAATCCCGCTATTTACGGGATTTTTTTATGGATAAATCATTTATATTTGAGCTTTAAACTATTGTATGCCTAAAATTAACCCAATTGTTATACTCTTATCGGCAATGCTATGCATCCATTTTTCGTTGGCACAAGATGCGAAAGTCGATAAGCATGCGGTTTTTCAACTCTTGGCCCAATCTGTTAGTTCAAAAATAGAAATTGACGAATACCAAAGAACAATTAATAAAATAGAGCAAGAACGGGCCAAACAGCAAAAAACTTTACGAGAGTCTAAAATCATCGTAGTCTTGTTTCTTGTATTACTTATTGTGTTACTGTTGTTGATTTGGTCACTTTACAAGAATATTAAATTTAAAAAGCAAGCCAATGCAGAGTTACTTCAAGCTAATGAAGCGTTGCAACTAGCTAAAGACAAAGCGGAGGAAGCTTCCCAATTAAAAACACAGTTTGTTTCTACCATTACCCATGAATTGCGTACACCTTTATATGGAGTGGTTGGTATAACCAATATTTTGCTCGACGAACACAAAGAATTGGCCAATAGTCCACATTTAAAGTCTTTAAAGTTTTCTGCAAAATACCTACTATCCTTAGTCAATGATATTCTCCAAATTAATAAAATAGAGGAAAATAGAATTACCCTTGAAAACCTAATTTTTAATTTGCCAGACGAAATTACTTCTCTAAAAACGTCCTTAGATTTCATGGCAAACAGGAACTTTAATGAACTAATAGTCGAAATAGACACCGCCATTCCAGAGTTTTTGATTGGTGATAAACTGCGTTTATCTCAAATTTTGATGAATTTGGTGAGCAATGCTCTAAAATTCACAAAGCATGGAAAAGTAGTTATTTCTACTGATTTGGAGTGTGTGGAAGGCTCAATGTATTATATAGCTTTTAAAGTAAGAGATAATGGAATTGGAATTGCACCCGAAGATCAAGAGAAAATTTTCGAAAAATTTGTTCAAATTGAGCGAAAAGAAGAGGATTATCAAGGAACAGGTCTCGGTCTTTCGATTGTAAAACGACTTATTGAGCTTTTCCAAAGCGAAATCCATTTGGAAAGTAGTGAAAATGTAGGTACCACTTTTAGTTTCACTATTGGATTTGAGTATGACGAAATGAAATCGGTTGATATCATTAACAATATTGAAGTAGATTTGTCTACAAGCCAGTTATTTACTGTATTGGTAGTTGAGGATAATAAAATCAATCAAGTGGTGACAAAAAAAATAATTGAAAAAAGCAATTTGCGATGCACTATTGTCGACGATGGTTACGCAGCGTTGGTAGCATTAGAAAGAGAACATTTTGACTTGGTTTTGATGGATATCAACATGCCTTTAATCAATGGGTTTGAAACTACCAGAAGAATTAGAGCAAAAGGAATAACCATTCCAATAATTGCATTAACTGCCTTTGACAAACAAGAGGTTATTGAAGAAGCCATTGCAAGTGGTATGAATGACATTATTGTCAAACCGTTTGAGCCTTCAAAACTATTTCAAGTTATTTCTGATCAAATACATAATAAAAAGTAAAAAAAAAACGTTGGTTAATACCAACGTTTTTTGTTCTTTTTTGAAGCTTCAGATTTTCTTGAGTTGTTTGCCACTTCTGGATTCTTTTTATTCCTTAAATCAGGTTTAGCATCTGGATTTGGCGCTTCGTTGCTCCAAGGATAGGGATGGTCTTTAATGGTTTTTACATCAACCTTAATCAATTTTTGAATGTCCTTCCAATATCCTTCTTCATCTTGTGCGCAAAAGGAAATTGAAATCCCACCGTTTCCAGCACGCCCTGTTCTACCAATACGGTGAACATAGGTTTCAGGAATATTAGGTAGATCCATATTAATTACATAAGGCAAGCTCTCGATATCAATTCCCCTAGCGGCGATATCTGTAGCCACCAAAACTGTAATTTCTTTGTTTTTAAAACTGTCCAAAACGCGTTGTCTAGCATTTTGAGATTTATCGCCGTGAATAGCTTCGGCATTGACACCATTTTTTTTCAATGCTTTAACCACATTGTCGGCACCGTGTTTTGTTCTTACAAATACCAGCAAATTATTAAGATTTTCATTTCTGATCAAATGGTAGAGTAATTTTCTCTTGTCTTCTTTGCCAACAAAATAGAGGCGTTGCTCAATTTTTTCTGCAGTAGAAGAAACTGGTGTCACTGAAACATATTCTGGATTATTTAGAAAAGTGTCTGCTAATTCGCGAATGGCCATCGGCATGGTTGCCGAAAACAAAAGTGTTTGTCTATTAGAAGGTATAAGTTTTACAATTTTTCTAACATCATTGATAAATCCCATGTCGAGCATCAAATCCGATTCGTCTAAAACCAAGTAATGTAAATTATCAAAATCGATAAATCCTTGTTTGTTCAAATCCAATAATCGTCCTGGAGTTGCAATTAAAATGTCAATTCCTTTCTTTAATTGATCTACTTGTGAGACTTGTGAAACCCCACCGAATATAGTTAATTGACGTAAATTAGTGTATTTTCCATAGGTATCAAAGCTTTCTCCAATTTGTACAGCAAGTTCACGGGTTGGCGTAACAACTAAACAACGAATTTCTTTGGTTTTTTTGGAAGAGCCTACCATTCTATGTAGGTTGTGAATAATTGGAATAGCAAAAGCAGCTGTTTTTCCAGTTCCTGTTTGAGCACATCCCACTAAATCTTTTCCTGATAATATAATTGGAATGGATTTTTCTTGTATTGGAGTTGCTACAGTGTATCCTTCTTCATAAACGGCTCTTTGGATACTTTTTGAAAGTGATAATTCTTCGAATAACATAAATAAATCCTACTTTAACTCATAAGATGTCACAAAGATAAGCATTTTATTTTTGGACGCTAAAAAGGTACCCTTTTCAAAAAAAATTAGACCATAAAAAAGTAAATTATAGAATTTCTTTTCTAGATTTGATGAAGTCAGTGACCAGATAACCAATTAGTTTACCGATTAAATGGTTATTTTTGTCTTCCCCTAAATCGGGTGCGCCTTCGCAAATATGCAGATAAGCCACATTTTTATTATTGCCAAAGAAATAAATAAATTGACGCAATTCTTCTACAGAAAAGCCACTCATTGTCATAGCACTTGACGCTATATTAGGTAAGGCGTCTAAATCAATTTCAATTCCATAATGATTGTCTTTAATAAAATCCAAAGCTGTGTAAAGTTCTCCATTGAAACTTTTGTTTTGTTGTACCTTTATTTGATCATAGGTGTTGAAAGCCACTCTTTCTTCAAGTTTCTTTAAGATATCTAACACCTTTTTAGAGGTGTAATTTTCATGCAAACCAAAAATAAAATATTTGGATAAAAATCCTTCTTCAAACGCATACGAGAAGCCATTGCCACTATGGCGTCCTTCAATAATTCTAAAATCGGAATGCG
>JBILYQ010000145.1:0-5941 GCA_044377655.1 Flavobacterium sp. | reverse complement strand
GATGGCTCTGCCGCTATTTTCCAAAACGGTTTTAGCATCTTTTAAATCAATATTCTGAGTGTAATGGTGTGTAATTACTTCTGCAATTCCACGTGAAGCAGTTGCTAAAACTTCGTCTGCTTTGGAGAAACCGGCTTTAAAACCAAGATTTCCATACACTTCTCTTAATTTATTATTGTTAATTACGATTAACGAATCAACTTGTTTTCGCAGTTTCTCAACTCCTAATAACGCTTGGTCTTGACGAACCTTACCTTCAAATTGAAAAGGAATCGTTACAATACCTACGGTAAGAATACCTCTATCTTTAGCTAATTGAGCAATTACTGGCGCAGCACCTGTTCCTGTTCCTCCACCCATTCCTGCCGTGATGAAAACCATTTTTGTGTTGCTGTCCAACATTTTTTCAATGTCGATGATACTTTCTATTGCAGACTGTTGTCCAACATCGGGATTAGCACCCGCTCCAAGTCCTTCGGTCAAGTTTAATCCCAATTGAATTTTATTTGGAACAGGACTGTTTTGAAGTGCTTGCGAATCTGTGTTGCAAACCACAAAGTCTACACCGTTAATTCCTTGTTTAAACATATGGTTGATTGCGTTACTTCCGCCACCACCAACACCGATTACTTTGATCACATTTGATTGATTCTTTGGTAAATCAAATGAGATGTTTCCAATTTCTGAGTTGCTCATCATACTATTTTGGTTTTGTTTATTCTTGACTATACTATTTGACTTTTTTGACTTATTCTATTCTGCATTATCTAAAAAATCTTTTATTTTATCGACATATTTGTCGAAAAACGATCTTTTTATTTTTTCTCCTGTCGATTCTTTTTCTTCTAAAATTTTCTTTTCTTCTGCAGGATCAACATCAATTGGTTTCTCCTCTATTACTACTTGGGTTGGTTGTTCCTGTTTTACCTGTTCTTTAAACTCTTTTAACTCAATTTTGTAAGCACTTTGAGTATTATTCGAAATACTATTCATTACTAATCCAACTGCAGTTGCATACAAAGGGCTAGAAATTTCCACATCTGAATTACCTGCTAAATGCTCGTTTGGATACCCAATTCTAGTATCCATTCCAGTAATATATTCAACTAACTGCTTGATATGTTTCAATTGAGAACCGCCTCCGGTTAACACAATTCCAGCTATTAATTTTTTTCTTGGATCTTCATGCCCATAAGCTTTTATTTCGGCAAAAACTTGTTCTACAATTTCAACAACACGTGCATGAATAATTTTCGACAAATTTTTCAACGAAATTTCTTTTGGATCTCTTCCTCGTAATCCTGGAATTGAAACAATTTCATTGTCTTTGTTTTCTCCTGGCCAAGCCGATCCAAATTTTGTTTTCAACAAATCTGCTTGCTTTTCTATGATAGAACAGCCTTCCTTGATATCATCTGTTATAACGTTTCCACCAAATGGGATTACCGCAGTATGCCGAATAATTCCATCTTTAAAAATAGCCAAATCTGTTGTTCCACCGCCAATGTCAATTAAAGCGACACCAGCTTCTTTTTCTTCCTGACTCAAAACTGCATCGGCAGAAGCCAACGGCTCTAATGTCAATCCAGACAGTTCAATACCTGAGCTTTGGATGCATCTTCCAACATTTCTGATTGAAGAAGCTTGTCCAACGACTACATGGAAACTTGCTTCAAGTCTTCCGCCATGCATTCCGATAGGTTCTTTGATTTCGGACTGTCCGTCGATTTTAAATTCCTGTGGCAAAACATGAATAATTTCTTCTCCAGGCAACATTGCCAATTTATTAACTTGGTCAATAAGCAATTGGATGTCTTTTCCGCTAATAACTTCTTCGGGGTTATTTCTAATTACATAATCAGTATGTTGAATACTGCGGATGTGTTGACCTGCAATACCAACGACTACATCGTTAATTTTATATCCTGAATTATTTTCTGCTTCTAGAATTGCTTGCTGTATTGATTGAATGGTTTGAGTAATATTATTTACAACACCTCTAGCAACACCAAGACTTTTGGCTTTTCCAACGCCAAGAATCTCTAGCTTTCCATATTCATTCTTCTTGCCAATCATGGCAACAATTTTCGTTGTCCCAATGTCTAGACCTACTGCAATATTATCTTTTTCCATAATCTATTATTTAGTGCACACTACTTGTTGCGTAAACTTCAGATTTACTTTTTTATATTTATACAAAGAACTATCCAATACTGCCTTTTGAAAAAAGGCTTTATAATTCTTAAATTTCTTCTCAATATTTATCGGTCGTCCAAAAACTAGTTGATAACTAAAATTTCTGTTAGTCATGTTCAAGCTACCATTTGACAAAACTTCAACACCGATGATGTTTTTTTTTAAAAATTCATCGTTATAAATTTGCTTCAAAACTTCCGCTATTTTTTTAATATTTCCACCATCAATCTTTCCTAAAACGAGTGGAACTCTAGCTGTAAAACTATCTGAAATCGGCATACTATTTCCTTCATAATCAATATAAAAAGAACCCACTTCGTCAAAAACCCTTCCAACAGGTGTTTTCTGTTTTACAACCGCTTTCAAAACACCATTAACACTTACAAATACATCCGCATTTTCTATCATGCTGTGCTTGCTAATTGCTTTTTCCAATTTATCCAAATCTAACTTATCTTTAGCAATGCTTCGCACATCATTTTTATTTTCTATTAACAATTTATTAACCGTTTCTTCTTTCACAAAAAGGTTGTCATCGTTGATGAAAATCACTTCTGATTTTATCAATTTACGGCTCGAATTTCTATATGTGGTGAAGGAATACAAGAATACTACCACCCCAAATATTAACACTAATCGGATATTTGACCAAATAAAAAATCTCATGATAATGCTAGTTTAATTTTTGGTACTAATTCGCCAATATCACCAGCACCTATTGTTACAATTATTTCTGCTTTACTTTCTAAAATTGTAGAAATCAAATCTTTTTTGGACACTAATTTCTTATTCGAATTATCAATTTTGTCAAGCAACCATTGCGAGTTTATTCCTTCCATTGGCAATTCGCGAGCTGGATAAATATCCAACAAAATAATTTCGTCAAAGGCAGCTAAGCTGGTTGCAAAATCAGCTGCAAAATCTTTGGTTCTACTGAACAAATGTGGCTGAAATATAGCCAATACTTTTTTGTTGGGATACAATTCTGTCACGGCTTGATGCACCGCATTTATTTCTGTTGGATGATGCGCATAATCATCGATATAAACCAGTTTCTCGCTCTTTATTTGATAGGAAAATCGGCGTTGCACACCTTTAAATGAAGCCAAGGCTTTAGCAATGGAATCGGTTGGGGAACCAAAAGTTTTAGCCATTGCTAAAGCCATCAAGGCATTCATTAAATTGTGTCTTCCAGGCAATCCAAATTGGATGTTTATTATTGTTTCTGATGGTGTTTTTACATCAAAAACATAACTATTATTTTCTATTCTAATGTTGAAAGCCTGAAAAGTTGATTCTTCATTAATCCCAACAGTTACACCTTTTAAAGGCAATCCTTTTGGAACAAAAAGTTTTGTTTTATCTTCCACTTTATCTGCAAATTCTCTAAATGAATCTTCAATTGCTGCGCTATCACCATAAATATCTAAATGATCCGCATCCATTGAAGTTACACAAGCAATATTGGGATGCAAATGCAAAAAAGAACGGTCAAATTCGTCGGCTTCTACTACTGTGATTGTTCTCCCATTTCCGATTAAATTGGAGTGGTAATCTTCGACTATTCCGCCAAGAAAAGCAGTGACATCGGCACCACTCTGATAGAGAATATGTCCTAAAATACTTGATGTTGTTGTTTTCCCGTGCGTTCCTGCTACGGCGAAACAAAAAGTATCTTTAGTAATTAATCCTAATACTTCGGCTCTTTTTTTAACCACATATTCTCTTTCTAAAAAATAATTCCATTCTGAATGCGTAACTGGAACTGCTGGCGTAATGATTACCAATGTGTTTTCTACATAATAGTCTTTTGGGATTGAACCAATATTGTCTTCAAAGTGAATGCTTATACCGCCAGCAATCAATTCGCCCGTCAAAGTTGTAGGTGTTTTGTCGTAACCAGAAACATTCTTTCCAATGTTTTGAAAATAACGAGCCAATGCACTCATTCCGATGCCTCCGATACCGATAAAATAGACGTTATGTATTTGGTTTAAATTCATTTTTTTATTTTTGAAAGTCATTTGACTTTCGGCTTTCGACTAATTTAATTATTTCTTCAACTATGCTTTTTGTAGCATTTGGCATTGCCAATTTTTTCATGTTTTGTCTAAGACTATTTTGTAAATTCTCATCATGAATTAGTTTGTTGAAAACCGATTCGAATTTTTCGTCCAATTCACTTTCTTTTAAAAGTAGCGCTCCATTTTTTTCAACAATAGCATTAGCATTTTTTGTTTGATGGTCTTCGGCAACATTTGGTGAAGGAATAAAAATAGTTGGCTTTCCTACCAAACATAATTCCGAAACCGATGATGCGCCAGCACGAGAAATCACGAAATCAGCCGCAGCGTAAATCAAATCCATTCTATCAATAAACGAAACAACTTGTACGTTTTCAACTTCTGAAAAATGCTTGTAATCCGCCATGTATAAATTACCACATTGCCAAATTATTTGTAAATTATTGTTGCGTAAAAAATCAATTTCTTTAGCTATTAATTGGTTTATTCGTCTTGCTCCCAAACTCCCTCCAAGTATTAATACTGTTTTTTTATTCTCATCTAAATTAAAATATGACAGTGCTTCACTTCTTTTAGATTCTACATCCAAAATATCTTGGCGTACTGGATTACCAGTAAAAACAATTTTCCCTTTTGGAAAAAAACGCTCTAAATTTTCATAAGCAACACAAATTTTATTCGCTTTTTTACTTAATAATTTATTGGTAATTCCTGGATAGGAATTTTGTTCTTGGATTACCGTTGGAATATCCAAACTATTGGCCATTTGCAATAATGGTCCGCTTGCAAAACCTCCTGTTCCTATTACTACATCGGGTTTGAAATTTTTAATTATTGTTCTTGATTTCAATAAACTTGACAATAACTTTATTGGAAAAAGCGAATTGTCCAAAGTCAATTTTCTCTGCAAACCTGAGATCCAAAGACCCTTTATTGCATAACCAGCTTGTGGCACTTTTTGCATTTCCATTTTGTCTTTGGCGCCAACAAAAAGAAACTCAGCATCTGGAAAACGCGATTTTAATTCGTTGGCAATAGCAATTGCAGGATAGATATGTCCACCTGTTCCGCCACCACTGACTATGAATTTTAATTTTCTCATTGCTATTTTTTATTCAACACTGCATTCATCGGATTGCCAACTTCTTGAATGGAAAAATCTTCTTGTTCCTCCACTTCATCTTCTTCCAATTGTTTGTTAATCAAACGCTGTAATGCCTCGTCTCTTTTTTCTTTATCCGCAACATCTTCGGCTATTTCTTCTTCTTTTTTTGTTACCCCAATAATAATTCCAAGAGCAATGCATGTCATCCAAATGGAACTACCACCACTACTTATTAAGGGTAATGTTTGTCCAGTAACCGGTAACAATTCCACTGCAACGGCCATATTTGTCATGGCTTGGAAAATTATTGGAAAACCCAAACCAACCACAACAAGCTTACCAAAAAGTGTGCTGGCTTTATGCGCAGCAACAACAAAACGGAATAACAATAATAAATAAATTGACATGACCGACAAACCTCCAACTAAACCGTACTCTTCGACAATTATGGCATAAATAAAATCGGAAGAAGACTGTGGCAAAAAGTTCTTTTGAACACTTTTTCCAGGACCAAGACCCTCGAAACCGCCCGATGCGATAGCAATTTTTGCTTTCTCTATCTGGTATACATCTTCATCAGGTTTATTGCTTGTGAAATTTTCTATACGGTTGATCC
>JBILYQ010000144.1:0-5955 GCA_044377655.1 Flavobacterium sp. | reverse complement strand
GTTCTCAGTCATCATCAGTCCGAAATAATAATAATTCTGGAATATATAAAAAAACATATTCAAGGCCTGATTTAAGAAAGGAAGGTGTTGCAGAATTTAATACAAAGCACAAAAATAGTCAAAGACCGTCTTTTCCAACTTCAAGAAATTCAGGCAGCATTAATCAGTCAAATCAAGTAGGCAATGATAATCTAAACCGAAAAAACAAAACTGAAACAAAACCTGCAGCAAGACCCGCAGCAAGACCTGCAGCAAGACCCGCAGCAAGACCTGCAGCAAGACCTTCAGCAAGACCTGCAGCAAGACCTGCAGCAAGACCTGCAGCAAGACCTTCAGCAAGACCTGCAGCAAGACCTGCAGCAAGACCTGCAACTAAACGTTACTAAATTTACGAATTAATAGTGTAAAAAGTTTAATAATCCTAAATAAAAATAAAATGAGAAAAACAATTATCTTTTCATTAATCTGTTTATTGATAAACTTTAATGCATTTTCGCAATTATCCTTTAGGGGTCATCTAGGGATAAATGTAGCGAAACTGAACGCAGAGTCCATTCGTGGTCAAATTAAAGGATCAACAGGTTATAACTTTGGTATAGACGCACAATTTGGGAATAAGGTTTATTTTCAACCAGGAGTTTCTTTTAATTCAAAAAAATTTAAGATTGATGGTGTCGGTGAAATTAATGTGAATAAATTTAATATAGAAACCTTAATAGGTTATAGATTAATAAAATACGAAAATAACAAGTCAAATAATATTCGATTTTTCATTGGACCTAATTTTTCAACGACTATTAATGAAAAGGTATCAGAGGCAATAACTGATATAGATAATGATGATTTAAAGAATATAAATATTGGAGCTATTATTGGTGCGGGAATTGATTTTAATTTATTTTTCATTGACATAGGATATCAAAAAGGTTTATCCAATTATATAAGTAATAATGGTAAGACAGCAAGACTTAACGGTTTTTTAGTTAATCTGGGAATTCGCTTCTGATAATTAAGCGTAAAAAAATTAATTGTTTATTACAAAATAATACTATATGATAAAAAATCTAAATGTTTATTTACTTTTTGTTTGTTGCCTATTATATGTATTTCCTGTTTTTGCACAGGTTATATCTTTCAAGCCTGGTTTCGATAAAAATGAATTCATAGAGCTTCTCAAAGTTTCAAGTAGACAGGGTGACTCTTTGTACAATCCAGATTTACCCGCTCCGCAATTTTTCAAAAAAGTATATCGTTCACCAGTAATTGGCTTGGCCAATCGCTGGGATCTTTGGCTTTCTAATGAGTCAACTGCCGTTATTAGCATTCGAGGAACAACAATGGAAAAAGCCAGTTGGCTCGAGAACTTTTATGCTGCGATGGTTCCTGCAAAAGGGCAACTTAAATTAGCGAATGATTTTATTTTTGATTATCATTTATGTGACGATGAAAAAGCGGCAGTTCATACTGGTTGGTTAATTGGTACAGCATTTCTTTCTCGAGATATTTTGCCGAAGCTAGATTCACTAAGTAAAATAGGAATAAAGAAGTTTTACATCATGGGACATAGCCAAGGTGGCGCTATCGCGTACCTCTTAACAGCTCATTTATTAAACTTGCAAAAAAATAATAAAATTTCCAGCGATCTTTTATTCAAAACATATTGCAGTGCAGCTCCCAAACCTGGAAACCTACACTTTGCTTATGCATACGAAAACATGAGGCGAGGTGGCTGGTCGTTTACTGTTGTAAACTCTGCCGATTGGGTTCCGGAAGCACCTTTTTCCATTCAAACAACAATGGATTTCAATCCCGTCAATCCATTTGTAAACGCGAAAAAAGAAATTAAAAAAGCACCTTTTTTTAAGCGAATTGGAATGAATTATTTTTACAATAGTTTAGATAAACCAACTAAAAAAGCCAATAAGCAATACCAGAAACAATTAGGGGGGACTTTGAGTACATATATTAAAAAGAGTTTACCTGAGTATGTTACTCCAACTTTTTTTAACTCTAATAATTACGCAAGAACAGGCGATAATGTAATTCTATATGCAGATTCTAAGTATTATAATTTATTCCCAATAGATAATGAAAAGATTTGGACACACCATGCTTTTGAACCCTATTTGTATTTGTGCGATAACTTTCAAGACAATTCTGTTATTTTCAACAAGGATAACCATTCATCCACAATCATAAATGTGCAAATTACAAATAAGACCTTGCTCGATAGTTTGGTTATTTATGACAAGGAAGATTCATGGAAGATAAAATCATCTTTCAAATTTCGAAATGGGAATATTGAAACTGATACACTTGTGGACATCGAAAATAAAATTTATGCTTTGTTTATTTTTATCAATGGAAAACAAAATGAGTTGGGAAAAATCGGCCTGTCTGCTAATAGTATGGTATCTTTTCAACTGGATGAATTAAGTCCTCATGCATCTATTCGCTATACAGGATATCATTCTAATATTAATAATTTTATGGCCTTTATAAGTAATCAACAATTTGAGCTCTCGAAGAAAATTGATGATAAAAACACACAGACATCACTCGAATTATTGATTAAAGAAAAACGCGAACGCATAATTGAAGAGGCCAATAAAAATTTAATAATTGAAAGCAATTTAAATTACAATTTATTAAATTTCGATAGCTTTTGTAAAACACTTCTTCAAAAAAATAAAAAGTATCAATACAAAAACTCTCTTGCTGGCTCTTTGGGCAATCAATTTGCCTTTCAGGATCGGAACGGCAATAAAGTTACATTGGATAAATTTCTTGGAAAATATATTTATATAGACGTATGGGCAACTTGGTGCAAACCCTGTAGGAAGGAATTCCCTTATTTAGAAGCGATTAAAAGGCACTTCAAAGACCAAGATCAGCTAGAAATTATCGCAATTAGTATTGATAAAGATGCCAAGAAATGGGTGAAATTGATTAACGAAAGCCGAATAAGTGGATTGCAATTGCATTCGCTACCAGATTCAGATTTCGTTAATTTTTACGATATTGGAGCGCTGCCTAGGTACATATTAATAGATAAGAGCGGAAATGTTATTAATCCAACTGAAATGCGTCCTTCTTATTCCGGAATTATTCAGAAAATTGAGGCCGCAATTAAAGGAGAATATATTTTATCCAATGAATAATAATAATAAAGATGTAACTCCAAAATTGAATAGTAAGAAGAAATAAAAATTAAATTAACTTATAAAAAATGTCATATTTAAACGAAATAGCTGCTTGTGAAATATCAATTTTTATACTTCTATTAGTACTAACTTCGACTTTACTTGGAAGCTTTGTTGGAAAATCAAAAAAGATAAAAGGAGAATATTTGACAGAATCAAGTAATGTTTATGGTTCACTTTTTGGTTTACTAGCACTAATATTAGCTTTTACATACAGTATGAGTATAGACAGGTATGATACTCGTAGACAAATTATTATTCAGGAATCAAACACAATTAGCACGGCTTTACTTCGTGCTGACTTGTACCCGGAAAACGAACGTTTATTGTTTAGAAATGATTTCAAAAAATATATTGAAACCCGAATAAATTATTTTAAAGTTGGCTTTGACTCTAAAAAGAGAGAGCAGGTAAATATAATTAGCCACTCTTTATCAAGCGCATTGTGGAATAGGGCTACTAGACTTTCCCACAATTATTCAAATACTGACGCAACTCGCCAAATGATTCCAGCATTGAATGAAATGTTTGATATTACCACAACGAGATTGGCTGCTGAAAATGCAAAAGTTCCAGATAGTATTATTTTGTTAGTCTTTCTCTTAGCATTTATAATTTCTTTTTTCTCTGGTTATTCATCAACTTTAAAAGGAAACATCGATTGGTTTGGTAATCTTTGCTTTGGAGTAATGATTTCATTAACAGTATTTTTTATTTTGGATTTAGATAGACCTTACAGAGGTTTAATTACATTAGATGAATCAAATAATAGTATAATTGAATTACTGAATTATTTCAATTAAATGCTATAAAACTACCACCAACAGCCGTTTGCAAAAATGGTGGTTTTAGGCTGAATCTAAAGATAGTTTGCCTTCTGCCAGTTCGGCTTTCAGCCTCGGGTTGTATTTGGATGATTTGCTTAGCCTGTTCGCTATCGCTCGGGTGGCAAATTGAAATACTATTTGTGCTTTTGTGGCCAACACCAACCTACCATCTACAAAAAAAACCTGCAAGTACTCCTTGCAGGTTTTTTATATATTGCAGCCCCAAACAAGGGGCCAAAACTTATTTTATCAATTCAAAGCTTCGTTTTACAAAGGCTGTTAATTCTTCGCCTTTTAGCAATCCTTGCGATATTTTTGCCAAGTCTAACGCCTGTTTTACCAAGCTTTCTTGAGCCGTTAAATCTTCCGTTTGCAAGATAGTCGTTGCCAAGGCCGAGTTTGTGTTGACTGTAACGTTATACATCTCTGGAAAATTCCCCATTCCAAACATGCCGCCTCCGCCACCAGATTGGCTCATTTCCTTCATGCGGCGCATAAATTCCGGCTGCGTGATGATGAACGGTGCTGCGCTGCTGTCTAGCGGTTCCAACTGCACTGAATAGTTTGCTTTTGGCACAATAGCTTCCAACACTTCTTTCAGTTTGGTTGCTTCTTCTTCTGACAGTTTTGAAATTTGTGTTTCTTCTTTTTGGATTAACTTATCAATATGATCTGAATCCACTCTTGTAAAAGTTAGGTTCTCGTTGTCGCCTTCTAGTTTTTGTATCAAATGCGACACAATCGGGCTGTCCAACAGCAAAACCTGATATCCTCTCTCTTGCGCAATCTCAATATAGCTGTGTTGGTTGTCCTTGTTGGAGGCATACAACACTACTAGTTTCCCGTTTTTATCGGTTTGGTTAGCAGCAATTGCCTCTTTCAATTCGCTAAGCAAAAGATACTTATCGTCTACTGTAGGGTACAAAACAAAATCGCCTGCTTTTTCATAAAACTTAGGCTCTGACAGCATGCCATATTCTAAGACAATCTTGATGTCATTCCATTTTTGTTCAAAATCTTCGCGGTTTTCAGTAAACAACGCTTTCAATTTATCAGCCACTTTACGGGTAATATAATTCGAAATCTTTTTTACGTTGCTGTCTGCCTGCAATCCAGAGCGCGACACGTTTAACGGAATGTCTGGCGAGTCAATAACCCCTTTTAACATTCCTAAAAACTCAGGAACAATGCCTTCCACGTTGTCTGTTACAAAAACTTGGTTTTGATACATTTGGATTTTATCCTTTTGCATTTGCAAGTCGCCCGACATTTTTGGGAAATACAAAATCCCCGTCAAGTTAAACGGATAATCCACGTTTAAGTGAATGTGAAACAGCGGGTCTTCAAACTGCATTGGATACAGCTCGCGATAGAAAGATTTATAATCCTCATCTGTTAAATCTGTTGGAAGTTTGGTCCAAGCTGGGTTGGGGTTGTTGATAATGTTATCCACTTCCACCGATGTAAAGACCTCGTCTTTGTCTTCTTCGGCAACACTTTCGCCTTTTTTTTGTTCTATTTTTTCGGTGCGTGTGCCAAATTTAATCGGCACTGGCATAAACTTGTTATACTTAGTCAACAACTCTTTAATTTTATAGTCTTCCAAAAACTCTAGAGAATCCTCTGCAATGTGCATAATGATTTCCGTACCTCTTTCGGTTTTGTCGCTGGTTGTTAGGGTAAACTCTGGGCTGCCGTCACAAGTCCAATGTGCTGCTGGCTCGTCTTTATAGGACTTAGTGATGATTTCCACCTGCGAAGCCACCATGAATGCCGAATAAAATCCCAAACCAAAATGGCCAATGATTCCAGAATCTTTGGCAGAGTCTTTGTATTTTTCCAAAAACTCTTCCGCTCCAGAGAAAGCCACTTGGTTGATGTATTTCTCCACCTCGTCTGCCGTCATTCCTAAACCTTGGTCAATG
>JBILYQ010000143.1:0-5977 GCA_044377655.1 Flavobacterium sp. | reverse complement strand
CAATGAGGCATAACGTTTTGCAGCTTGGCGAAGTGGCGGATTTAGAAGCACAAATGTTCAATTTAGCACAAATGTTTATTAGAATTCCGAATGTTCAATTTAGCACTGAACCCGCCATTTTGCCAAACTGCTGTTAGCGGTTCGGGCTTCTTTTGCCGTCATAGTTTTCATTTTTGTTTATATTCCATATTGTACATATCAAATCCTTCTGCCCAATAGTCTTTTTTAATTTCAAATAGCTCAAAACCTTGTTTCTCATAGAATTTGTATGCGACTTGTGAAGTCCTTACAGTAATTTTTTGTACTCCGTTAATAGAATTTAGTTTGTCTATTCGGTGCTTCAATAGTTTTGTACCAAAAGATTTCCCTTGATAATCAGGGTGAAGTATGTCCCAACTAATTTTTCCTGTCGTATTGTTGTCTGCAAAGTTAATTCCACCACATCCTACAAGTTTTTGGTCATAAAGTAAAACATAATAAAGTTCCCTTTCTGTTTCCAAATATTTGTTTAAATCCTCTTCTTCGTCAAGAGCGAAATATTCAGGTGTATTTAACCTTATCAAGTTGATGACTTCATTTTTGTCTTTCGTATCGTATTCTCGTATCGTAATTAAGTTTGTCATTTTAATTGTCAATTTTTTGGATAATTTTCTTTCTATGCGGTGTCGTTTTAGCCTGACCGCTAACTATCTTATATGCGATATAAAACTTCGCTTATACACCCATTATCGGGTGGCTTGGCGAAGGTTTGTTTCGTTTTATTTATATTCAAATATAAACTTTTCTTACTTATTTATTGCACCAATCTTTAAATTTTAATAAAAAGCACCTTAAAAAAATAAGTGTTGGCAACCCCAGGGTTACCCCTGGGCATAAACCAACAACAAAAACCAATTTCTACATGCTCTCGCTAAGCAGTGTCACATTAACCTGCGTCCGTTCTCCTCGCGTAATTGCCACCTCAATTTTTTGAGAAACCATACCCGCTTTGGTCAATATAAAAATATAAACGCCATCAGCAATATTTTTTATCGTTGCGCCTCCATTTACAGTCGTTTTGCGCTTGTATTTTAATTCCACACAAGAAACAACCACCAACCCAATTGCCATTCCATAAATATCCTTAACAGAAAAACGTGCCGCCAGCGGTCGGCTTGCTGGTTTGTCAACCTTTCTAGATAAAAAATAGCCCTTAACAAATTCAGGATTTTCAACACGCAAAATGGGTGGCAATTTGTCCAGCTTGCCATACAAATAAATATTGCGAGACATAACCGCCACTATATTCGAAGTGGCATCTTTCTTAATATTGCGTTGCGATACAGGGCGCGACATAGAAACGCCAAAAGTAATAATGGCAACTTTCAATTTAGTCAAATCGTCCTCGGTCACTAAAAAAACCACCAATGCATTCCCATACTCAAGAGCCCGATTAAGTATAATTTGGCAAGTCGCTTTGCATTCAATGTCGCGCATTTTTCGCAATTCAGCCAAAGTATAATTTACCTCATTAAACAAAATTTGATCATCAACATTTGAAGCATAACCCATAACCTTTGCGGCTAACAAACTTGCCTGCACACAAATCACCTCTTTGTATTGAGTTTTCATTTCCGCAAAACCCGTGTTATTCGAAGTTTGCAATTCCAATTGATCAAACAAATAAATATTGTTCAATTGAATTTCATCATAATAATTAGAAAAATTAGGCATTAAAAGAAGAATAGGCGGCGAAACTTGGTCCACAAATTCCCGAACCACATAACCCATAAATAACGTTGATTGTTGTCTAGCATTCATACTTTTAAATAATTAAAGTTAATAAATAAATAAATTCTTACTTCAAAACTAAATCATTTATCAATACAAAAACAGATGTAGGATATTTTTACGAATTTAGCATATAATAAGTTTTTTAACACCTTAAAAAAATAAAAAATCATTAAAAACTGACAATACTGTAATTCAAAATGAAACAACGCGCTTCGCGAGGTGGTTAGCAGGCCTTTTTTAGGAGTATAAAAAAGGGGTAATTTGCCAAAATTTACCAAAAAACGCCAGCAAAAGCCAATTTCAGCTTTTTTAAATAATAAAAACAACCCTTAATTATCTAAAAAATAACCCCAAAAGTGTGTCAACGGTCATTCCGAGGTGGTTCTCGTCCATTCCGAGGTGGTTCTCTTCAATTCCGAGGTGGTTCGCAAGCATTCCGAGGTGGTTCGCAAGCATCGCGAGGTGGTTCGCAAGCATCGCGAGGTGGTTCGCAAGCATTCCGAGGTGGTTCGCAAGCATTCCGAGGTGGTTCGCAAGCATCGCGAGGTGGTTCGCAGTCATTCCGAAGCCGTTAAAAGGCATTCTAAACAGTACAATAACACTCTTTTACAAGTACAAACCAATTGATTATAAGTCTATTAAAACATCCGCATCACAAAAACCAACAAAAATAAAAACACCAAATAAATTTTTCCGCTTTAACGCAGATTGTAGTGTATAAGTACAAAAAAAGACGTTTTTGCTAACCAAATGCTAATTTTAGGAGCACTTCGATAAACCAACAGTCAACAACCAACAGCTAATCTATAATCAGTTGACGTTTTACATAGTTCTTTACCATTAAGTGATTAAGAAGATTAAGGTTTTTAAGTTGTACCTATATATAAGAAGTAATTGTGCCTACCGTCAACCAAAACCCATCAACCATCAACCACCAACCACCAACCACCAACCACCAACCATCAACCATCAACCACCAACCAACTCCCAACTAATGATTAATTTTCTTGGTCGTTGTCCGTATCCAGTTCTTCTTCGTCTTCTTTTTTATAATCGTTGTTCAAGAATTGCTCCAACTTGTGTTCGTCTTTTTGGTTTTGTCTAATTAAATATCCAATTAAAACGACTACCGCAACGCCAATAACACCAATGATTGTCCAGCTTACTTCCATACTATTATTTTCTAATAAATATAAATACAACTCTTGACATTGCCCCATTTTGTAGGTTATTAAATGGTTATTTGTTGGTTTGTTTTTAAACAACATTTTTTTAAAACAATCCGGCAAGGGGTTGTTGCTGAATTCCAATTTGAGCGGGGTTAAAATCAAATTTATTTTGCAACAGCGCACCATAAACGGAACGAAAATCTATAGCCTATTTTAAATCGCCTTTGTCTAAATCAGAGAGGTTTGGATTGTTTCCAATGATTTTTCCTTTGGTATTGCCACCAATAATGAACATGGGTGCGGCCGTGCCATGGTCAGTTCCTTTGCCATTGTCTTGTACGCATCTTCCAAACTCTGAAAAAATGACGATGGTTACATCTATGTAGAAAGCAAAATTTGTAAAGCCCCACTTTTTATTTCTCATTGCCCATAAGCATGCTCTTAAACACTAGCTTAGTTTAAAAAGAACTTTTGCAATCTATTATAAAAAGCAAACCTCGTTCAAATTCTTGAACGAGGTTTTTTTTGTTTTTTATATAGGCCAAAAGCCAAAACAAGTAAAGACAAAATGGCTGGTTACGCCTTATTTACTCCATTTCCGAAATTTTAAATAAGCCCTTTAAATCCTCGCCCGCATCTCTAAACACCACAGGCACTATCTGCGTTCCTACTGTAAAGGCACTTATTTCTTCTTGAGATAATTTTTTATAAAGAGTATCGGTCAGCACTATTTCGCCCGTCATCAAATAACCGCCACTGTCTACTAAAGTACAATCAACTACTGCTTTTTCAAAGGTAATTTCTTCTCCACTAGCTAGAGTTAGGCTAATTCCCAGCGTGCGCAAACACTCCACAGATTGGGTTTTTAAAACTAATTTGGTTTCTAGTAACGTCTTAGATTTGTATTTAGAAATGGCAATGGCGTTATTGTTGCCTTCAAGTGCGCTTTCATAAGAAGTCTGATAGAGCCTATCTCTTCTTTCTGTAAGAGCTTGCGCTTGCGCCAAAAAGCAAATAAAAAATACTAGTAAAGTGGCTTTAATTTTCATTGTGAATTTAATTTTAAAGGTTAGTAACGCTTTGCAAAAAAAGTAAAGATACGATATAAAAGACCTTAACAATAACTATAGTTTTTATCTATCAAAAAAAATATTTAAATAAGTTTAATTTTGGTAACTTAGCCTACAAGAAAAATAACAAACTAAATATAGTATGGAAAACAACAAAAATGCTAATAACACTAATTACAATGTAAATAGTGAAAGTAAATGTCCTTTCTCGGCTAGTGCTGCAAAACAAACTGCTGGTGCTGGACCAAGAAACGATGACTGGTGGCCCAATCAATTAAAATTAAGCATTCTTCGCCAACACTCTTCCCTATCCAATCCGATGGGAGAAGATTTTAACTATGCCGAAGCATTTAAAAGTCTTGATTTGGAAACCTTAAAAAAGGATATTGTCAGTTTGATGACTACTTCTCAAGAATGGTGGCCTGCTGATTATGGACATTATGGTCCGTTTTTTATTAGAATGGCATGGCACAGCGCCGGTACCTATCGAATAGCCGATGGACGTGGAGGTGCAGGTTTTGGAACACAACGTTTTGCACCACTAAACAGTTGGCCCGACAATGTAAACCTTGACAAAGCGCGTTTGCTATTATGGCCTATAAAACAAAAATATGGTGCCAAAATATCTTGGGCCGATTTAATGATACTAGCAGGAAACTGCGCCCTTGAATCCATGGGATTTAAGACCTTTGGTTTTGCTGGAGGTCGTGCCGATGTATGGGAACCTGCAGAAGATATCTATTGGGGTTCTGAAGGAAAATGGTTGGATGACAAACGATACACAGAAGATAGAGAACTAGAAAATCCTTTGGCAGCTGTTCAAATGGGACTTATTTATGTTAACCCAGAAGGGCCAAACGGAAATCCAGACCCACTATTATCAGCACGAGATATTCGCGAAACATTTGCACGTATGGCAATGAATGATGAAGAAACGGTGGCGCTTATTGCTGGTGGACACACCTTTGGTAAAACTCACGGTGCGGCCGATCCAAATGTATATGTTGGACCAGAACCTGCCGCTGCACCTATTGAAGACCAGAACCTAGGTTGGAAAAATAGTTTCGGCACAGGAAATGGAGAAGATACCATTTCAAGCGGTCTTGAAGGCGCTTGGACAACAACACCCGCCAAATGGAGCAACAATTATTTTGAAAACCTTTTTGGCTTTGAATGGGAATTAACAAAAAGTCCTGCCGGTGCCCATCAATGGAAACCAAAGAATGGTGGCGGTGCCGGAACGGTGCCCGATGCACACAATCCATCAAAAAGACACGCTCCTACCATGCTCACCAGCGACATAGCTTTGAGAGTAGATCCAATATACGAACCCATTTCAAGACACTTCTTTGAAAATCCAGACGCTTTGGCAGATGCCTTTGGTCGCGCATGGTTTAAATTGACACACCGTGATATGGGTCCTATTGCACGATACCTTGGTCCCGAAGTGCCAAAAGAAGAACTTATCTGGCAAGACCCAATTCCTGCTGTAACCCATGCTTTAATTGATTCTAATGATATTGCCGCCTTGAAATCCAAACTATTGGACTCAGGATTGACTGTTTCCCAATTGGTGAGTACCGCTTGGGCATCAGCAACTACTTTCCGTGGTTCTGATAAACGTGGTGGAACAGATGGAGGACGCCTTCGATTGGCTCCCCAAAAAGAATGGGCGGTCAATAACCCAACCCAATTGGCAGCAGTACTTGCAACCCTTGAGGGAATTCAAGCCAACTTTAACAGCGCTTCCGCCAATGGAAAGCAAGTATCTCTTGCCGATCTTATCGTTTTAGCAGGAGTTGCAGGAATTGAAAAAGCAGCAAAGAATGCAGGTCATCATGTTACCGTGCCTTTTACGCCAGGAAGAGCCGATGCCTCGCAAGGGCAAACAGATGTTGAATCATTTGCGGTTCTAGAACCAGAAGCAGACGGATTCCGCAATTATATGAAAACACATTACATTAC
>JBILYQ010000142.1:0-5987 GCA_044377655.1 Flavobacterium sp. | reverse complement strand
AAAAAAACAGCTGCATGCAATTCTTTTTTTTAATTTTTTATACGCTCTAATATGTCATTCATCATTTCAATTTGTACTTTTTGTATCTCTATCAATTCCTGTTGTTGATGCATAATCAAATGATCGAGTTTTTCGTGTAGCATTCTGATTTCCAACTCTGATTTCAGGTTTATCATATAATCTTTCTTGGCGCGTTCCCTGTCTTTTTCCTCTTGTCTATTTTGGCTCATCATGATAATCGGCGCTTGTAAAGCAGCAATACAAGACAAAATCAA
Source organism: Flavobacterium sp. (assembly GCA_044377655.1). Classification (GTDB taxonomy): domain Bacteria; phylum Bacteroidota; class Bacteroidia; order Flavobacteriales; family Flavobacteriaceae; genus Flavobacterium. Next base: position 5,712 of record JBILYQ010000142.1, on the reverse strand, counting down.
GTTCAATAAAATGAACGGATATGGATCAAATCCTTTGTTGAAAAGGAAAATCACATTGCTTAAAATCCAAACAACAATAAAGCTCAAAAAGAAAATTATAAAGGTCCAACTACCCCCAAAATCAGCTACTTTGTCGGCTATTCTTTGCCCGAATGTTCGAGTTTCGGATTCGTCTGACATTTTACTCACAAATGACTTATCCTCACTCATAGAATTGATTACATTTTTTTCAAGGTCAGATAGATGATGAATTTCCGATTCTAGATATTTAGAAATGTATTTCTCACGATAGACATTTAATTCATGAATAGTTATGCTTTGACTAAAATCCATGTTGGGATAATCTTCTTTGATTAAATTCAAAATGGGTTGTCGTAATGTTTTCAGCACAACTCTATCCTTTTCAGGAAAATCTTTGCCCGAAATGGCACTGTTAAAAGTTATTTTTGAATTCATCTTGTCCGTTTTGTGTGTTAGCCAATTTACGATTAAATTTATTATAATTTCCTTTCTGCAAAAATCTCCAACAATCGCATAGTGGTGTTCCAATTGCGAGTTGTAGCTGTAACATTCATTTTCTTTTCAATCCAATTGTTATCCAAACGGGTTTTAGCTGGCGAAATGTCATATTTAAGATAAAGTCTACTTCCATCCAAGCTTAACTCATCGGGTTTGATAAAGTTTAAATTTACTTGATTGATAATGGCATCAGGCAATTCTTCGGATAGAAAAGAAACGTATAGCTTCTTCAAATCAACATCGGGAAGTTTTAAATAAGGATTTCTTTCAAGACATGCTTTCAAATCATGCTGCCCAATAACAATTACTGGAACGTCAAAACCAAACGTTTTTGAAATTTCCTGTTTTATTAGAAAACCTACTTTAGCAGCGTTTTCTTCATCAGTGTCCACAAATACATTTCCACTTTGAATATATGTTTGAACTGATTGAAAACCAATATTTTCTAAAGCTTTTTTTAAAGCATCCATTTTAATCATTTTGTGCCCAGAAACGTTGATTCCGCGGAGCAAAGCCAAATGTGTTTTATTACTACTATTCATTATTCAAGTATTTTGAATTTCATTGTAAAAATGGCACCTTTCGCTTTTCCTTCGCTAAATGCATTAATTTACCTTTGAATTTTTAAACTATTTTATCGCACAAATATAATCCAATTCCTGTAGATGTTTCATTACTGGTCCCAACTCTTCCCATTGAGGTAAACTTTTTAAAAAGCAACTCTTTTTTAAAAAATCAAATCCCATCCCAAAATCTTGTACATGTACATGTACATTTAAAAACTGACCCGATTGTTTGATATCCAATACAATTTAACTTTCTGTATATGAAAACTTTATAGCATTAAATAGTAAATAAAAAGGACTATGGAAATAGTATTTCATTTATATTTAGTAGCACTTTATCCATTTCACAATGAACATTGAACGTATGCTTTTTTTAGGAAACACAAAATTCTTAATATCGTGGGACAAAAGATAAACCAAATCTTATTTTTGGTTAAAAAAGCGTTCGTTTCGATTGATGGTACTTTGAATATTGGGCAACAACAACCCTGCTTCTACCTCTTGATGTAATGGCAAATCTGGAGTGTGCGTTTATTTTTATAGTCAATCAATGCCTTTGAAGCCATATCTAAAGGTTTTATCAACTTTTGAATTACAAATAGAGCAATCAATGTAACCAGCAAGGACAACAAAGTAAACAAGATAATCGTTAAGTGTAAAAACTTTTCTTTAGCAAAAATGATGATAACAATTAAACCAATCAAAGGGATATGAATACCCAAAAAGGCAACAAACAGAAACTTTTTAGGGTATCTTTTCCTTAGAAAGAATACTTTTGGTAATGAATAATAATAAATTTATTTAAATAAATTTTAGGGGAAATATAAAAGTAATCCATTTTTTGACAACAGATTTCAATTAAAAAAATGTTTGAATTATTTTTTTTGTGGTGCTTATAATTATTCAATCCCTTATTTTTGCAACATGGGAAAAAAGATAACAAACAAAATCGTTTTTGAAAACATAGCTGTTTTAGATGCTGGAGCCAAAGGTGTTTCCGTAGCCAAAGCACCCGATGGAAAAGTAATATTCATCTCCAATGTTGTTCCTGGCGATGTGGTGGATGTGCAAACGTTGAAAAAAAGAAAATCCTATTACGAAGGGAAAGCTATTCGTTTTCATGACTATTCAAAAGATCGTATAGAACCTGTTTGCGAACATTTTGGTGCTTGTGGTGGATGCAAATGGCAAAACATGGAATACGACAAGCAATTGTTTTACAAAAACCAAGAAGTTTATAACAACCTTAAGCGTATAGGAAAAATAGAATTGCCTGATTTTGAGCCAATATTAGGTTCTACAAAGCAATTTTTTTATCGCAATAAGATGGAATTTGGTTTCTCTGACACACGTTGGCTAAGCGAAAAAGAAATCCAATCTGAGGAGAGCTTCACTAAGAATGCCTTGGGTTTTCATATTCCTCGAATGTGGGATAAGATATTAGACATCGAAAAATGCCATCTCCAAGAAGACCCATCAAATGCAATCCGTAATGAAATAAAACGTTTTGCAACTCTAAACGACATGCCTTTTTTCAATGCACGTCATCACGAGGGATTATTGCGAACCCTAATGATAAGAACCGCATCAACAGCTGAAATAATGGTTTTAATCCAATTCTATGAAGAAAACAAAACACAACGTGAACTTCTTTTAGATTTCATCCATGAAACCTTTCCGCAAATTACCTCTTTACAATATGTAATAAATAGTAAAGCAAACGACACCTTGTATGATCAAGATATAAAGCTTTACAAAGGGCGCGATTATATATTAGAAGAAATGGAAGGTTTACATTTTAGCATTAACGCCAAATCATTCTATCAAACTAATTCTGACCAAGCTTACGAACTTTACAAAATAACTCGAGACTTTGCTGGATTAACTGGCAATGAACTTGTCTATGATTTATATACAGGAACAGGTACAATTGCTCAGTTTGTATCTAAGCAAGCAAAAAAAGTGATAGGTGTAGAATCTGTTCCAGAAGCCATTTTTGATGCTAAGGAAAATGCAAAACGCAACAATATTAGTAACTGTGAGTTCTATGTAGGCGATATGAAAAACGTTTTTAACGATGCTTTCATTGCACAACACGGAATACCAGATGTCATTATCACCGATCCTCCTAGAGATGGAATGCATGCTGATGTGGTGGCTCAAATTCTTAAGATTGCACCAGAAAAAGTTGTTTACGTTAGCTGCAACTCTGCTACGCAAGCTAGAGATTTGGCTTTGATGGACGAAAAATATAAAGTAACCCGAGTTCGACCAGTGGACATGTTTCCACAAACACACCATGTGGAAAATGTTGTACTTTTAGAAAAAAAATAATGGATTCTAGATTTAAAAGTCAGATAATAAAAAATGCAAATATGAAACAAATCCTTCTGTTACTTGTTGTTGTCTTTTCATTCTCTGCTTGTGAGAAAGATGATATCTGCGACGCTGATACGCCTACCACACCTCGATTGATAATCCAATTTTATGATATTGCTATTCCAACAGCTTTAAAAAACGTAAACAATCTAAAAGTGACTGCCGAAGGAGAAATTCCGTTGGAGGTATTTAGTGGAGAAAGCACCATTACTCTTCCTTTAAAAACGACAGATGACATTACCAAATACAGTCTTATTTTGAACAGCACTAGCACAACTGGAACTGACAACGAAGATTTTTTACAGTTTGATTATGCTAGACAAACTGTTTACGTATCAAGAGCTTGCGGATACAAAACTATATTTGACCTAAATAGTCCTAACGGTGTCACTAAAACAGATGCTGCAACACCAGATGGTTTTTGGATACAAAATATTATCGTTCAAACAACAGCAATCGCAAATGAAAATGAAACACATATCAAAATATATTTTTAGCCTTTGCCTCCTGCTTATTACTCTTTTTGGGCAAGCACAAGAAGTAAAAAAGAAAGACAGTATTCCTCCCAAAAAAGAGCGCTATGGGATTCGATTTGGCGTTGACTTATTTAAACTAAGTCGTTCCTTTTACGAGCCCGATTACAAAGCTTTGGAAATTGTGGGTGATTACCGCTTGACGCGAAAGCACTATCTCGCCACCGAAATAGGCAACGAAAATAAAACTGTTGACGACGACCGTTTGAATTTTACCACCAAAGGAACTTATGCCAAAGTGGGTTTTGATTACAACACCTACGAGAATTGGCTCGATATGGAAAACATGATTTATGTCGGCATGCGCTATGGCATAAGCTCTTTCAGCCAAACTTTAAATAGTTATGAAATCTATAACCCTTATCCCTATTTTGGCGAATCGCCAGTAGTCGTATCTGGACAAAAATACAAAGGCCTTTCGGCACAATGGGTAGAAGTTGTTGTGGGTATGAAAGCTAAAATTTTCAACAATCTATATGCTGGTTTTAGCTTTAGAATGAATCGATTAATTTCACAGAAAGTACCCAACGGTTTCGAAAACTTATACATTCCTGGTTTTAATAGAACTTACAATGGCGATTTTGGTGTAGGATTCAATTATACCGTTTCTTATTTCATCCCGTTATACAAAACCACTGTGAAGGCAAAAAAAGTAACGGAAATCAAAAAGAAACCATAAATTACACATCCTAAATAAAACAAATCTATTATGTCTAATAAAACAAGAGCATTCCTATACCAGTTGATTAGTTTTGCTATTCTATTCATCGGTTTTCGCTATTTGATTGCCAGCTACACCAACTTAACCGGCTACTGGATTCCGATTTGCGCCTTTGTAATTGGAACCATTCTTTCTCCAAAATTCCAAGCAATCAAGACTAAAGATGGCGAGAAACTATTCATGCAGTGGCTTTTTATAAAAGGCATTAGAGAAATTTAACCCTATCCAAATAACTTGCAAACAAAAATTAATTTTGGGAATTAGAAAAAAACCATTATACAATGATACGGCAAGAAAATAGTAAAGAGAAAAATTGGATTATAGTAATTTGCTTCGGATTATTGCTCAGCGGTTGTGCAATGAAACCTCCGAGAGAGAAAGGCAACTTTAAAAAATCGGATTTAGTGGAATTAATCAAGCTTGATAGCACTTTTAAATTAGATATACGATACGCCACTAGCAATAATTTTGTAGGCAAACCTGTTTATCCCGAAGCTAGAGCTTTTCTTCAGAGGCAAGTTGCCGAATCTTTGGTAAAAGTAAATAATGAGTTAAAACCACTAGGATATCAATTGGTAATCTTCGATGGATATCGCCCATGGAGTATTACCAAGACATTTTGGGACATCACTCCAAAAGAGAACAGAGATTTTGTGGCTAATCCAAGAAAAGGTTCTCGACACAATAGAGGTTGTGCCGTAGATGTTAGCCTAATGGAAATAAACACTGGAAAAATGGTGCAAATGACTGGTGAATACGACGAAACCACAGAACGTTCTTATGCCAATTATACTGGAGGAACGGAGGAACAACGCCGACTTCGCGATTTGCTGAGAAGCAAAATGGAAACCAACGGTTTTAAAGTACTCTCCTTTGAATGGTGGCATTTTGACTATCAAGATTGGAAATCGTACCGCATACAGAACATTCTTTTTTCTGAAATCAATTAAATAAAGAGATGTATTCCAGCAATTAACACCCTATTTTTTTGTAA
>JBILYQ010000141.1:0-6003 GCA_044377655.1 Flavobacterium sp. | reverse complement strand
CCTTTTGCTAGCAATTCTTCGATTACGATTAGTGCTTTGGCGGTGAAGATGCTGAAAGAGATTTTTGAAGAAGGCGCTATTTATAAAAAAGCAGGTGTGATTGTGACGGAACTTATTCCCGAAAATCAAAAGCAATTGCATCTTTTTGAAGAAGAAAACCCAAAACATTTGAGGTTGATGCAGGTGATTGATGCGTATCATAAAAAGACAGGCGAACGCAAAATTCGTTTGGGAAATCAAGATTTACAAAAAACATGGAAGATGAAACAGAATCATTTGTCTAACAAATACACTACCGATTTTAAAGAAATTTTAGAGATACAATGCCGATGAAAACCAACCTTACTTTCTTCATTCCTGATTTTGAAAACACGCAGGAACTTCCGTTTATTTCAAGTGGAATAAAAGCCGGTTTTCCATCGCCAGCAGCCGATTTTGACGGAAGCAAAATTAGCTTGGATAACGTACTAGTTAAAAACCGAGAAGCCACTTTTTATGCCAAAGCATCAGGAAATTCAATGATTGGCGCCGGCATTGACGATGGCGATATACTGGTTATTGATAAAAGTTTGGAGCCACAAAACAACAAAGTTGCCGTGTGTTTTATTGATGGCGAATTCACGATAAAACGCATCAAGATTGAAAAAGACTGCGTGTATCTAATGCCCGAAAACAAAAATTACCAACCCATTAAAGTCACTGACGAAAATGAATTGATAATTTGGGGCATTGTGACGTATGTCATTAAAAGCATTTGAATTAATAATCAAAACAACATTTATAAAAATATCGTTTAACTTAAACTGTACTTTTTATTTGCATATCTAGTTTATGATTGGCATCGTAAACCGTTTACAAAGTTATAATTATTTTGGTGGTTTGTAAATTGTCGGGCAATGGTCGGGAAACTGCAATAAAAAAAGCCCGTAATATACTGATTAACAATACAATTACGGACTTTTACGTACCCTTCACTATTAAATTGTCGAATCATTTTATAGCAGATTTAAAACGATTACATTACGCGTACATGCTGCTAACAAAAAAGCCACAGTTTCCTGCGGCTCAATTTTAACTTAACTAAACTTATTGCAATATAATCTTTTTGATGTTTACCACCTCGTTTTGAGCATTGATAATTTTAACGAAGTACATACCTTGACCAGTCCATGAATTTAATGGCACTACATATTGCTGCGTGTTCATAGGTTGATTAAATACTTCTTGACCAAGCATATTTGTAATTTTAATATTCCAACCCACTACGTTAGCTAGATTGCCACAATCAATAGTAATTTGGTCATTTGCTGGGTTAGGATAAATATTAACAGTACTTGAATAAGTAACAGGATTTGTATTTAAAACACCTGTGTTGATTACCATAGTTAGACATTCATTAGAACTAACTGAATTATGTAAGTTAGTGATTTCTTGTTGTGTTAAAGCTCTGTTCCAAATACCTACATCATCGATTAAACCTTTAAAATATCTTTTAGAAGTTGAAGTGTTGTCAAATTCTTTTCCAAAAAATAAAGATGTGGAAAAATTAGGTAAAACATAAGAAATCATACTGCTTGATTCCAAAACACCATTTTTATATAGTTTTGAAGTAGAGCCATCGTATGTATATATTACATTAATCCATGTATTTAATGGAGTGGCAGCATTTGAAGTTTGACCACCACCAGATGTTCCAATATTATAGCTGAATGAAAACTTATTGAGATTCAAGTTATAATATGCTGATATAGCATAACCTGTCGCAAATCCTAGCTGTCTTGGTTTTGAAAGAACTGTACTTTGTGGGTCAGAAGATAACGCCACAGCATAGTCGCTTATTTTCATCCATAGTGATATAGTAAAATTATTAGATACATCTAATAAATTGTTATCTTGAACTTCAATGAAATTACTTGTGCCATTAAAACTGTATGCACTATTAACATTCCCATTTCTATCAGTGGTTATCGTTGCACCATTCACAGTTCCATTGTTCCCATTCCCACTAACATCATTAGCATTGCCATTAAAAGGCCAATAACCAACAAGTCCATTTGTAGGAACATATGAAGGGACTTGAGCAAAAAGTGTTTGGGTAGTTAAAGCGGCACCCATCGCTAATAAAAGTATTATTTTTTTCATAGTTAATAAATTTAAAATTAAACACAAATATATATAAATATCTCCTAATATAGAGGTAACTTATTTAGAGTTACATAATTTAAAGTCTTTCAATTGATTTGCTCTACAAAAAGAGTATAAAAATGACACCTAAGAATAGTAGAAATAAAAATTCAGAAAGAGACGATAATGAAAGAATCTATCTAAAAAAAATAGGAGAGCGATTAAGATATTTCAGAAAAAAAGCAGGCTATACTAACTCTGAATATTTTGCATACGAAAACAATATTAGTAGACCTCAATATGGTAAATATGAAGCTGGCGCCAACATTCAATTAAATACACTTATTAAAATTTTAAATGCTATGAATGTGTCATTAGAAGAATTTTTCACTGGGTTTAATGAATAATAGACAACCTTAAAAAGTTTGACCCAACTCTAAAATAAAAAGCTTCTCTTTGCAGAGAAGCTTTTTAAGTACCCGGAGCCGGAGTCGAACCGGCACGGTTTCCCACAGGTGTTTGAGACCAGCGCGTCTACCAATTCCGCCATCCGGGCTTAGCAGACATGAAATAAAAACATTTATTTCAACGCATAGAAGAGATAATTAGGTATAAACATAATCACCTGTCCTTCTAACACGGTGCAAATGTAAAAAATTAAATTCCATTTTCTAAAAAAATACTCGAAAATTTCAACCGCAACTTAAAATTAATTCTTAAATTTGCACCTCGGTAAAACGACACACAACTAACTAACTACATCCGAGGCATTTAATATCAGCAGGTTTTACACAAATAGTAAATCCGAATTGTATGGAGCGCAGCGGAATAAAAACAACAAAATACAATGTCACATCAAGAACCGGAAGCAAAGATATTTGCTTGTTCTCAAAGTGTATATTTAGCCGAACAAATTGCCAGCATTTATGGCATTCCGCTAGGTAAAGTTTCGTTCTCAAAATATAGTGATGGAGAGTTTCAGCCTTCTTATGAGGAATCAATCAGAGGATTGCGGGTTTTTATTGTTTGTTCCACTTTTCCAAGTGCTGACAATTTAATGGAGTTATTGCTGATGATTGATGCAGCAAAAAGAGCTTCCGCAAGACACATAACGGCTGTGATCCCTTATTTTGGCTGGGCAAGACAAGATAGAAAAGACAAGCCACGTGTTCCGATTGGAGCAAAATTAGTAGCCAATTTATTGGATGCTGCAGGAGCTACAAGAATTATGACCATGGATTTACATGCAGATCAAATTCAAGGGTTTTTTGAAAAACCAGTGGATCATTTGTTTGCCTCAACAATCTTTTTGCCATACGTAAAAAGTTTGAAATTGGATAACTTAACGATTGCCTCACCAGATATGGGAGGATCAAAAAGAGCGTATGCCTATTCAAAGTTCTTAGAATCAGATGTGGTGATTTGTTATAAACAAAGAAAAATAGCCAATGTGATTGATTCTATGGAATTGATTGGAGAGGTAAAAGGAAGAAATGTTGTGCTGGTAGATGACATGATTGACACCGGCGGAACTTTGGCGAAAGCCGCAGATTTAATGATAGAAAAAGGGGCTTTGAGTGTTAGAGCAATTTGTACTCACGCCATTTTATCTGGAGATGCATATGAAAAGATTGAAAAATCGCAATTGAGCGAACTGATAGTTACAGATTCCATTCCTTTAAAGAGGGAATCAAGCAAAATAAAAGTGGTGAGTTGTGCGCCGCTTTTTGCAGAAGTTATGCACATGGTGCAACACAACAATTCCATCAGCGGAAAATTCCTGATGTAATAGTGCTATTTAATTTATTATTTATTAACTATATATTTTTACAATGAAATCGATTACAATTAAAGGATCAGAAAGAGAAAGCGTGGGCAAAGTAGCAACTAAAGCCTTACGTAATGCTGGAATGGTTCCTTGCGTTATTTACGGAGGAAGTCAACCAGTTCATTTTGCAGCAGAAGTTAAAGCATTCAAAAGCTTGGTTTACACTCCAAACGCACACACCGTTGTGATTGAATTAGGAAGTAACACCTATAATGCAGTATTACAAGACAGTCAATTCCACCCCGTTTCAGACGCTATTTTACACATTGACTTTTTTCAATTAAGCGACGACAAAGAAATCATTATGGAAGTGCCTGTGAAAATAACAGGAACTTCTCCTGGTGTTTTATTAGGAGGTGTTTTAAATCTTAACCAAAGAAGATTAAGAGTAAAAGCATTACCAAAAAACCTTCCAGATTTTGTGGAAGCCAATATTGCTGAATTGCAAATGGGAAACAAATTATATGTAACTAAATTGGAAACTAAGAATTTCAAATTAATGCATCCAGATAATACTGTTGTTTGTCAAGTTAAGATTTCTCGTGCCGCTATGAAAGCCGCTCAAGAAGCAGCAAAAGCAGCAAAAGCTCCAGCAAAAGGAAAGAAAAAATAATTTTCTCCTTTTAATTTCTAAAAAGCATCAGCCACAAACTGATGCTTTTTTTTTGAAAAAGAATAGCGTAACTTTTACACCCTTTAAAATTGCATTACATTTACACCATGAATTGGTTTTCAAGTTTATTTAAAGAAAAAAATATAGAAATTTCAGACCCAATGAAGAAATTCTTAATCGTTGGCTTAGGCAATATTGGTGCAGAATATGTAAACACGCGCCACAACATTGGCTTCAAAGTACTGGACCATTTTGCTAAAAAAGAAGGGGTAACTTTTAGCACGGTCAAGCTTGGCGCTTTGGCAGAATTTAAAATAAAAGGAAGAACGCTGCTGCTTTTAAAACCCAATACTTTTATGAACCTTAGCGGCAAAGCCGTGAAATATTGGATGGAAAAAGAAAATATTCCAAAAGAAAATATATTGGTAATTACAGATGACTTGAATCTGTCTTTTGGAACCATTCGAATAAAAGGAAAAGGCACAGACGGAGGCCATAACGGATTGAAAAACATACAGCTTTTGCTGAATTCTTCTGAATACCCAAGATATAGATTTGGAATAAGCGATGAATTCAAAAAAGGACAACAGATAGATTACGTTTTAGGAAACTGGGATGATGCAGAAAAAGCAAAATTACCAGAACGATTAGAGGTTGCCTCGGAAATTATACAATCTTTTGCTCTAGCGGGTTTGAATACCACTATGAATACCTTTAACGGAAAATAAAATCGGTGTGCTTTTTGTTTATCTTTAAAAATTATTTAAATAAAAACATCATGAAAAAAATACTGCTCATTCCGCTTGCACTAGGATTATCATTTTGCAATTGTAAAAAAAACAGCGTTTCTAAGCCCACAATGGTTTCCATAGAATCTACTTGTCCTGAAAATGGAAAATGTTCCTTAGAAATCATTAAAAACAAAAGTTTAGAAATAAAAACAGATGAGTTTGGCAAATTTTATTATGCGTTAAATGATGATGTTGCTAAATCTGTGATACATTATCAATACAACAGAACTATTGAAGAAGGCTTGCAAGACGGACAACACCGAGAAGAGATTGTTTTTGAGATAAACAATTCAGATGAAAAAATTAGCTATTCAGACTTTGCATTGCAAAATACTAAGATGCTTTTTGGAAGGCATTGCTTTTGCAGAGGTCAAGCCGGATATTTTAAAGTAAATAAAGGTACGCTTACTCTGGAAAGAAAAAAGGGAAGTAGTAGTATTGATTTAGATTTTAAAATTGCTGAAGTGCCGCAATTATTTACAAAAGTGAAAGCAACTATAAAATAAAAAACCCCGTCTTGATGAAAAACAAGACGGGATTTTAATTAAAATAAAGAGAGGTTATTCTACAACAATCTTTTTTACTTCTTTTCTATTTCCATCCTGAACCGTTACAAGATATACTCCCGATTGGACATTGTCCATTTG
>JBILYQ010000223.1:0-4141 GCA_044377655.1 Flavobacterium sp. | reverse complement strand
AAAGAAAAATGCTAAAACCAAGGTGTCATTTAACACCTATTCTGGTTTTCAAGAAACTACAAAAAAATTGTCCTTATTAAATGCTACTGAGTATGCATTACTTTTAAATGAAAGTTATGCAAATGGCGGACAACCATTGCCTTATCCAAATGTATCAGGATTAGGAGACGGAACAGATTGGCAGGATAAAATTTTAAATAAAGCTCCAATAATTAGCAATGATTTTACAATTTCTGGAGGTTCTGAAAAAATGGCATATACATTTAGCGCTTCCGATTTGTACCAACAAGGTATAATTGGTGAAGGCAAATCTGATTTTAAAAGAAATACGGCAAGATTGTCTATTGATGCAGATTTAAATTCTAAACTTAAATTTAAAACAAACCTTACTTACACATATATAGATAGAGATGCTTTAAATGAAAGCGGTTTAGGTTCTGTTTTGTTTAATGCTTTAAATACTCCTTCAACTCTTAATGTGAAGGATGCGAATGGAAATTATACATTAGTACCAAGTACACCTGGTTTTGGTATTGAGATAATTAATCCGCTGGCTCAAATAGAAAATACATTTAATGATTATAAATTAAAGAAATTTAACGGTAATATTAGCTTTGATTATAGCGTTGATAAAAACTTTAAAGTTACTTCAAGAATGGGTTTCAATACGGGAAATAGTATAGGTAAATCTTTCGCAAAAGAAGTTAGTTATGGAGGTAAAGTTTTTGATGTTACTCGAAGCAGTGTTTCTCAAAACACAATTAATGATAATAGTTATAATTTTGATTTATTTGCTGAATATGAAAATACATTTCTTGAAGCACATAAAGTTAAGACTACTGTAGGAACAACTATTTATAAAGAATATGGTTCTGGATTATTTGCTACAGGATTTGACATACCAAATAATTCATGGCATAATGCAGATATTAGCTTAGCACTAGGTACTAGTCCTGATGGTGGTCGAGATGTTGGCTCCTATAGTTATGATGAACGACGTTTGTCGCATTTTGCGAGACTAGAATATGAATTTAACAAAAAATATTTATTTTCCGCAGTAATTAGACGTGATTTATCAACAAAGTTTGGTCCAGACAATAGAACTGGTATTTTTAAAGCCATAACTGCTGGATGGATTATTTCAGATGAGAATTTCTTTAAAAAATCTAATTCATTTAATTTTTTAAAATTTAGAGCCAGTTATGGGATATTAGGTAATGATCAGATTAGAAATAATGGATATGTAGGCTCATTAAGTGGAGAAGGAACCTATGTGTTTAATGGTAGTTTGGTTAATGGTGTTGCAGTGGGTGTATTACCAAACCCAAAATTGCAATGGGAAGAATCTAAAAAATTTGATTTAGGTATTGATTTAAAGTTGTTTAGAGAGAAAGTTGATATTACTGCAGATTATTTTAACGATATTCGTGATAATTTGTTGATTGGAAATATTCCTGTTTCGGGAATAACTGGAGTATATGCGCCAGGTTCTGGTTCGCCAACAGTGAATGCTGGTGCTGTTCAGAATAAAGGATTTGAATTTGCTATAAATTACACAGATAAATTTTCGGAAGATTTTAAATTTGGTATTGGTTACAATATTACTACCCTCAAAAATGAAGTTCTTGAAGTAAACAATAGTACTGGTTTTCTTGAAGGTGGCTCTTTTGGAGTAGGACAGCTAGCACCATCAAGAATGGAAGTTGGTCAACCAATAGGTTACTTTTATGGCTATCAAACTGATGGGATTTTTCAAAATCAATCAGAGATTGATGCCCATCCTTCACAAGATGCTTTAGGAGCGGTAACTGCTCCAGGAGATATCAGATTTAAAGATACCAATAGCGATGGTGTCATAGATAATAAAGACAGAAGTAACATAGGTGATCCAATTGCAGACATTACAATGGGATTAAATTTCAATCTTACTTACAAAGGATTTGATTTTGTTGCTTATTCCTATGCTTCTCTCGGAAATGATATGGTTAGAAACTATGAAAGAACTCTTTCAGATGTAAATAGGTCTAATTATGTTTTGGGTAGATGGACAGGAGAAGGCACAAGTAATTCCGTACCAAGAGTGACTACAGGTGCTACTAATAATAACCTTTTTTCTGATTATTTCGTTGAAGACGCTTCTTTTTTAAGAATCCAAAATATACAATTAGGTTATACTTTAAATTCTAAAGTTTCAGAAAAATTGGGGATTACAAAATTTAGATTATATACAAGCGTAAATAACGTATATACTTTTACAAAATACAGAGGTTTCGACCCTGCTGCTTCAAGTGGAAATCCAATCGGAGGCGGAATTGATTATGGATTTTATCCAACTCCAAGGACTTATTTAGTTGGAATTAATGTTAATTTTTAAAAATAACAAACATGAAAAAATATTTTATTAAATCTAGTGTTGTTTTTGCACTTATTGCTTCAATAAGCATTTCTTGTACAGACAGTTTTATAGATCGAAACCCAGTATATTCTATTGATTCTGAAAACTATTTTAATTCAGAGGCAGATTATAATAGCGCATTAATTGCCGCTTACGATTTATTGCAATCATCCTATGTAAATGTTTTGTTAGGAGAAATAGCTTCCGATAATACTCTCTCAGGTGGTGAAAGCGCAAATGACGTTATTGGATTTCAACAAGTGGATGAAATGACACATACAGCTGTTAACAGTAATTTGAAAGATATCTGGAATTGGATGTTTGCAGGAGTAAATCGCGCAAATTACATACTAGAATTCAAAGACAAGACAGATTTTGAAGGTAAAGAACAAATCATTGCCGAAGCAAGATTCCTAAGAGCTTATTATCATTTTGAATTGGTAAAATGGTTTGGTCCAATTCCTTTAAAAGGGGACATGAGATTTAAAATTGATGATGAGAAAACTATTCCTCGTTCACCAGTTGAAGATGTTTATGCAGTAATCGAATCAGATTTAATTTTTGCTATCGATAATTTAAGTGCCGTTGCTCCACAAACAGGAAGAGTGACAAAAGGTGCTGCTCAAGCACTTTTAGGAAAAGTATATTTATATCAAGACAAGTTTGTAAATGCATCCAATGTATTGGAGGAATTGATAACATCAAACTCCTATTCGTTAGTAGCAAATTACAACACCATTTTTGAAAATTCTGGCGAAAACGGTACAGAGTCACTTTTTGAAGTGCAATATACTGATGGCGAAGGAGCAGGTTTTGGTTGTCTTCAATGTAGTGAAGGGAATGTAGCCGTTGGTTTTAACGGAATAAGAAATTATACAGGACCATTTTTTGACTCTGGTTATAGTTTTAACGTTCCAACACAAGAAGCTTTTGATGCTTTCGAAGTAGGTGATAACAGAAGAGAAGTTGCCATCTTAAATATTGTTCCTTTTGCGGCAGCAAATAATGCATCTTACGGTGTTGGATATAAACATACTGGTTTCTTTAATAGAAAATACCTTCCAAGACAAGGAGATTTAAATATTGGCGATCAAAATTTAACAAACCCTAATAATTACAGAGCTATTCGTTATGCTGATGTTCTGTTAATGGCTGCTGAGGCTTATAATAGAGGAGGAATAGACGATTCAAAAGCAAGACTTTATTTGAATCAGGTTAGAAGAAGAGCTTTCGCAGATTTAGACCATGATATTTCTGCTTCAGGCGCAGCATTGACCGATTTCATTTTGTCAGAACGAAGAGTAGAATTAGTTGGTGAAGGACATCGTTTCTTCGATTTAGTAAGAACGGGAAGAGCGGCTCAAGAAATAAACGGTTTCACGGCAAATAAAAATGAAATATTTCCAGTTCCTTTTGAAGAAATTCAGTTTTCTAATGGTAATTGGGATCAAAATCCTGGATATTAAAAAAAAAATTATGAAAAAAATTCAATTTATTATTAGTGTTTTTGTTTTAACATTTTTCTTAGGATGTTCTGACGATGATAATGGCGTAAATCTTGATGGCATTGCGGCACCGACAAATATTGCTGCCTTAATGACCATAGAACAAGATAATAGTGGTGATGTAACTTTTATTCCAAGAGGTGAAGGAGTTACTCAATATGAAATTTATTTTGGCGACGGAACTGTTGAGCCAGCATTTGTTAACCCAGGTTCTTCTGCGACTCACACCTATGTAGAAGAT
>JBILYQ010000139.1:0-6045 GCA_044377655.1 Flavobacterium sp. | reverse complement strand
TAGTTTCTCCATTGCTATAGGTGGTCACATTTAAGTTACTAGCAGACCACTTTTGTGATCCTATGGTCGCGAAACCATTACTGAGCACAAATTCATTGCTGGTAGTCAATGTTACCGTAACAACATCCGTACTCGTTAAATTACTAGTAGTATAATTGGCAGATAAACCGTTTTGAACACTGTTTCCATTGACTACCCATTGGTATGTTGGATTTGTTCCGCCATCAGTTGCTGCAGCGGTAAATGTTACTGGACTTCCAGCACAAATAGTACTATTATCAGCACTTATCGTTACACTAGGTGTTGCGGGAGCAGTTCCTGTAACCACCCAAGCACAGTCTGTTGTGTCTAAGGTCAATGTTTGCCAACAAGCTATTATTGGTTTTGCAGGTATTGTATTTATTGTCAATTCCAATACTTCGGTATGGCAACTGTTAACGTCAACTGAAAAAGTTCCCCCTGTTAGATACGCTTGCCCATTCACATCCCAAGTATAAGTACCACATGCTATAACAACTGTTGTAGTGATTGTACTTGCGTTTACAGCAATATCTGCATCATCACAATCGGTGTTGTTCACCGAATATCCTGCTGGAGGTGTTGGATCATAAAGCTGTACCGAAACGGTAGACCCAAAACCATCACCGTCATCATCTACATAATAGGTTTGAAGTGTGCCTGTTCCTAATGAAAGTTCGTTTAATGTTTTGCTGGTTAAAGTAGTAGTCACATAATTAGTACCAGGATAATTGGTTCCACTGTTATCAAAAACCCAAGCACTACCATTGTGATAAAGCAATTTTAAACCACTTTCTGTTAAACCATTCAACTCGGCATCAAGATAAGTAAACAGCACTTCACCGCTAAAAGCAGTTGAAGTAGCACTAAACTTATAATAGGCAGAGAGGGCCGGAATAGAGTTCGAATTTGTGGCGATTGTAGTTTTATTGAATGCTATTCCACTAAAGGTGAAATTGGCCGAAGGCGTTAATTGCAGATTTTCTAAACTAATAATTGTTCCAGTCGCCACATTAAAATCAGTTCCCGGAGTTACCGAAATAATTTGCGCCTTTGTTGCACTACAACAAAAGAGTGTAAAGCAAAAAAAGAGAAATAGGATTTTTTTATTCATAGTCATTATTTTTAAAGTCCTCTAAACAAAGCGTTGCATTGAATTAATAAATTCTAAATAGCTTTGCTGCGGTAGCAGACGTAAATACCAAACGGAACCGACCTATACTGTTGGCCGCAGTTATAATTAGATTGTTACTACCGGTGATAATTGGAGTTGTTTGAACCGTTATTCCTGAACCTGTTAATGATAACGTTACCGATAAAGCTCCTGTATTTTGTACAGAAAACTCTAACGAAGTTCCTTGACTAACTGTACCCCCAATTTGGGTTGCTACACCGATGCCTACTTGAGCATTGCTACTTGTTGTAATGGACAGCGCAATTAGTAATAGGATTGCTAAAATGGTATTTTTCATGGTTTGTTTTTTTTTCTAATACATATTATTTATCGCCACAAAGGCATGCTTCAAGGTATGGTTTTAGTGGTTGTGTTGGGGCAACCCCTGCTATTCCTTCACGCAACGAACAGAGAACCCAAGCGTCTTACCGAGGAAGCTTCTGCCTACACTGCTGTTGTTGTAGTTCAGTTCGCGGAGCCTGGCGATAGCAGTATTGTACTCCGAAGAACTCCACCACTTTCCAATGTATAAACTGTTGCTGAATGTACCATCCCAGTTCCGCCAGCCACCAGGAAGGCCTGTAAATCCACTGCTATTTGTAGCTCCTGTATTTGGAGATGCCCAATGTGAAGTGCCAGTTTCCTTCATCATTCCTCCTGCCGATGACAAACCACCTAAATAGTCTGTTAAGAATGTCCACTCTGCATCTGTGGGGATATGATACCCTGCGGGTGCCAGATTTTTTCTCAATGATGAATCACTAAATGATGATGCATCGTAAATACCTGCTACCGCATACCAATTGTATAACTTGCCATATGTTGTCCCGTTGGCTGTTGTATTGAAAAAGTAACACCAAGCACCTGTAGTTAAGTTTGTCCAAGCGGTTGGGTCAGTTACTTGCGGTATTGACGTTCCATCGCTGTAGGTGGATACATCGAGGTTTTTTGTTGCCCATACTTGTGCGCCAATGGTAACTCGCGGAGTAAGATCGGTATCGGTAGCAGCAGCAGCACCCATCATATTAGTCCAGGAAGATCCATTATAATATTGCATTTCTCCGTTGGACCCGCAATTTTTGCAATACACTATTAAACCTGCAGAAGCAGAAGTTACTACTATTAAATTACGTTGCGCTTCGGACATGCGTGGCGGCAAAAACCCTTTGGTGGTTGAACTTACATCCAACTGCGCCGAGGCAGCCATATTTGCTGTGGTTACTCCAATGCCTACTTGGGCATTCACGGTTAAATCGGAACTAAATGTTTTGGCACCTGCTATGGTTTGAGCGGTGGTAATATCTACAAAGTTTTTTGTGGTAGAACCAGTTCCTCCATTAGCTATGGCTACTGTTCCTGATACATTGGTAGCTGTAGTAGCAGTAGTAGCTGTAGTAGCAGTAGTAGCTGTTGAGGCATTTCCTGTTAGGTTGCCAATTATTGCAGTACTGAAAGTTTTGGCACCTGCTATGGTTTGAGCGGTGGTAATATCTACAAAGTTTTTTGTGGTAGAACCAGTTCCTCCATTAGCTATGGCTACTGTTCCTGATACATTGGTAGCTGTAGTAGCAGTAGTAGCTGTTGAGGCATTTCCTGTTAGGTTGCCAATTATTGCAGTACTAAATGTTTTGGCACCCGCTATGGTTTGAGCTCCTGTAGTAACAATACCTGGATTTGTGGCATTGGCTGGCGCTAAGGTTAATACCCCTGAAGTAATGGAAGCGCCGTTAGCAGTAGCAGTACCCATTGCACCCATTGAAATGGTGGCATTTGAACCAGCAGTACCTTGGTTTCCTTGTATTCCTTGTATTCCTTGTATTCCTTGTATTCCTTGTGTGCCTGCCGATCCTGTTGAACCAGTTGGTCCTGTTGCTCCCGTTGCACCGTCAGTTCCAGCAGTACCTGGCGAACCTTGTGGGCCCGATTGAGGGCTAACCCAAGCTAATGTGCCGGTACCGTTAGTACTCAATACTTGCCCTGTGGTTCCATGGGCATTTGGATAAGTAACTGCCCCGGCGGTAAGCGTTCCAGAAAATTTTGCATTGTCATAATCTAAGGTTAAATAATCTAAATAGGAACTATTGTTTCTAAAAGCACTAAAAACAAATGAAGCACTTGAATTCATAGCTCCATTCCGAACTAAACGCATGTCACCAAGTACTCTACCGCCATTAGGACTTGCTCCAATACTTCCAAAAGGATTTATTTGTAAGGTAATTGCTGAAAACTGTTTGTCGGCATTAGTTGTGCTCGTGTTTTGCATTACAAAAAATCTACCCACATCTCCCGGATCAGTATTAGCAGCATAGGTAGCAGCATTTGCCACCGTTTGTACCGTTAATACTCCTCTGCTATCCGTACCTCCAATTTGAACATTACCATTAAATGATTTTGAACCTGCTATGGTTTGAGCAGCAGTAGTAACAATACCTGGATTTGTGGCATTGGCTGGAGCTAAACTTAATACCCCTGAAGTAATGGTAGCGCCATTAGCAGTAGCAGTTCCAATAGCACCCATCGTGGTAGCTGCAGTTCCTGTTGAAGTAGAACCATCGGCCATTAAATATTGGGCGTTCGTTCCTGTAGGGGTTGCAAAGCCTGACCCTGTGTATTTACCACTTGTAATTATATTGGTTACCGCTGTATTCCCTAATTGCATGGTATTACTTGCAGCAACAATTGCTCCATTTCCTATGGCTGTGGCATTGGATAATGCACCCGTTGCCACATCAGAATTGTATCCAAGGGCGGTATTGTTATTCCCAGTTGTATTGGTTTTAAGTGCTAGATAACCATTAGCTACATTTCCGCCTCCGGTGTTGTTTGCATTAAGTGCTTGATTTCCATTTGCAGTGTTTTGGTTACCAGTCGTATTGTTATAAAGCGCTTGAAATCCATTTGCAGTGTTAGCGGTTCCGGTGTTGAAATAAAGCGCTTTGGTTCCAGTTGCAGTATTGTTGCTTCCTAAAATGTTTGTAAAAAGTGCTTGATAACCATTAGCTACATTAGCGTTTCCTATGGTGTTTGCCAATAAAGAACCATTCCCAGTAGCTGTATTAGCGCTTCCGGTGGTGTTTGCTAATAAAGAAGCAACCCCAATAGCTGTATTGGTAGAGATTGCTCCAGAACCTAATCCTAGTGTAACACCGCGAGCCATTATATCAGCACTAAATGTTTTGGCGCCTGCTATGGTTTGAGCTCCAGTAGTTACAATACCCGGATTTGTGGCATTGGCTGGCGCTAAACTTAATACTCCTGATGTAATGGTAGCGCCATTAGTCGTTGGAGATCCAGATATAGCACCCATGGATGTTGGAGTAACGGTTGTAAGCATTACCCAGCCGGTACTTGATCTATACTCCAAACTATTTGTGGTTATATTAAATATCACTAACCCGGAAGCAGGGCTGCTTATTGCATCTCGCTCGGTGGTTGTCATCCGTGGGGGCAAAAAGCCTTTTGTAGTAGAGGTGACATCCAACTGTGCCGAAGGAGCAATATTAGCGGTTGCTACGCCGATGCCTACTTGAGCAGAAGTGG
Source organism: Flavobacterium sp. (assembly GCA_044377655.1). Classification (GTDB taxonomy): domain Bacteria; phylum Bacteroidota; class Bacteroidia; order Flavobacteriales; family Flavobacteriaceae; genus Flavobacterium. The sequence goes on along the minus strand of JBILYQ010000139.1, from coordinate 1,313 downwards.
CTACAGCTACTAGTGCAAATAATAATAAAAATACTTTTTTCATTTGGTTTTTTGTTAATTTTTTCACAAGTATAGCTATATAAAAAACCGCGTAGAGATGACGGTCCGTTTTTCCATTTATATTACAGCAATTTCCACCTTTTTTACAATAGAACCCATTAAAACTAAAATGGAGCAGATTTAAAATTTTGAGTTTAAAAAAATATTTTTTTAACTAAATTATAGGGCAGGATACAGCGATTCTATCTTTTAACTATTTTAATAAATAAATACCTAAATAGCAGATATACTCAACTTTACAGTGGTTTTTAAATTAACTGCCACTCTTTTTACATATAGTGCTGTTATTTTTACAAGTAATTAGGCATTTATCTGATGCGATAGTATATACATTTACACAGGTTAAACAAATTAGAATAAAAGTCAACTGATAATCTTTACTATTTAATCCATTTCCGTAATGATGCTAAGCAATATCTTAATTCTATTTACGTCGCTATTAGGAATTATTGTCGTTTTAATTGCACTGATACACCGATCTAATGGGTATGTCAATTGCTATTTGGGATTTTATTTTTTCCTTAGTTCCCTTAGATTTCTAATTTACGCTCTTACAGAAATGCATGCAATTGTAACTACTCCTATAGCTGATTATGCTTTTACCATTTTTGCCTGGCCATTATTGTATTTGTATTTTACGAATTTAAAAAACAACAAAAATAAGGCAAACCTAAAAGTGGATTTTCTCCATTTACTACTTCCCTTGGTATTATTTTTGTTAGTCATTTTCAAAAGTTACATCGCACAAAGTGAAGCGTTGCTACTAATTAAAATTGCGGTTCCAATTATTATTGTTTACACTTTATCTTATTGTTTTTTTTCCTATAGATTCCTAAAAAATAATGTTTGGAAAAAAAATAGGGAACTTCCTCTAGAGAACAATCATCAAATAGCCATACGTAAATGGAGTAAATTTCTTTTTTTCCTTTTTGCATTAATACTACTGCGTTTTCTAGCCAATCCTATTGTTAATCAAAAATTCATCTTCTTTAATACATCGCACAACTTTTTGCTGATTGGAGCATTGCTTTGGATTGTTATGTATGTTAAGTTGTTGGTTTCCCCTGAATTTCTATTTGGATATGATGCCTTTCAACCTAAAAGTAATGAGTTAAAAAAGGATTTTTTCGTGAAGGATACTACATGGGAGAAATCGATAACGAAAGAAGTTACCAATAAAAAAGACCTACTTTTAAAAGATATTATGGCGGGTAAATTTGTGGGTTATATTGAAAATATTGAATATTTATCGT
>JBILYQ010000239.1:0-3866 GCA_044377655.1 Flavobacterium sp. | reverse complement strand
CCAAGAACCAAAGCTACTTTGTCTTTTCCTATAAATTCCTTTCCAATGATAAAAGCTTCCGCCAGACCATTTGGATGTTCTTGAACAGCATATTCAAAACGACAACCCAGACTTGAACCATCGCCCAATAATTGTCGGAATAAAGGCAAATCATGAGGTGTTGAAATAATTAAAATTTCTCTTATTCCTGACCACATCAATGTTGATAAGGGATAATAAATCATTGGCTTGTCATAAATTGGCATCAATTGTTTACTTACCGCCAATGTCAGTGGATGCAATCTTGTGCCTGAACCTCCTGCTAAAATAATTCCTTTCATAACACTTATTTATTTATTTTACTCATTTGTCTTCTATAAAAAGACCTGAAAATGCTTCCTATAACAAACAACAACACAAACAGTATTGGCAATATTATCTTCATTTTGCCATTAGCTGCTTTGTTGTTTTTAATATTAATTGTTGTGCTATTGTCTTTAATTATTTTATCAAGGCTAATCAACTCCAAACGGTGTGAACCTTGCTCAGAAATCAATGCATCCTTAGTTTTAATGACATCGTTTAACTGTGAATTTTCATTGTAGTAAACCAATTTATCGCTTTTTTGGGAACCGTTAACCGTATTTGAAAAAGCGTTCATAAAGCCATTAATTTGAGCAATAATTATATCATTTTGTGTCATTTTGACATTGATATTATTGATATACTCTTTTTGTAATTTAGAAAAATGCTCCGATTGATTAAGATAATTCAAAATTGGCTGAACTGTTTTTTCATAATCTGTCGCTTTATCGGTTGTAAAGGAAATGGTATGATACGTATAGTTTTTACTTGTCATATTGTCTTCCAAAATCTTTTTTATATCGCCGTCTTCTGCCAACAACTTGATTAATTCAAAGTTTTCGGTTTTATTTTCTATAAATCTGTATACATCGGTTATTGGCGCAATACTTATTTTTTTTAGCTTTTTCGGTTCTTGAATACCAACTATTTTCTTCAAAAAGACAGTATCCGCTTCATTGATTTTTGATTTTATCAATTCAATTTTTGCATATAAATAATCGTTGGATCCAAAATTTGGAGAAACAACAATTTCATGATCATAGACTTTGGTTTGTTTGTCAAGATAAATTCCTAATCCAACTCCAATAACAAAAAGAATTACCACAATTAATAGGTTTCTTTTTAAGAACAAAATTACTTTGAAAATGGTAGTGAAGATACTTTCTAAAAACTCCCCTATTTTTTTTGAAATTTGAGATAAATCTATTTCTTGATTGTCTGAATTACTCGGAGGTGTTGTGTTCATAAATGATTATTAAACGTTAAAAATTTGCTCTAATATTTTGATTGTAATTAAATAGGTTGGTTTTACACCTGTTGTTCCTAATCCACCAGAGGCCAATGTACTACCTGTTTCCAGAGGATTGTCCGAAGCATAATAAGCATAACGAACTTTAACATTTGGATTGATGCTTTTTCTGATTTTTGAAGCGGATTGGATGGCCTTTTGATAATAAGCGCCTTCCATTTCTAAACCGATAACTTCCCAAGAAGATTCGTGGAAAAATTTTAATAAATCTCTGTTTTGCAATGACGTTCCTAAAACGGTAACCATTGGTCCGGCAAAAACTGGAATTCCGTTTCCTTCAAACATAGCTGCGGTTAGTTCATTTTTAAAAGGATAATTATCTGCTGTTCCTTCATTTATATGGGCCGAAGGAATCATAATATCTCCTTTTCCGCCTTGTAAAATCCCAGCTTTACCCATAATGGAAACCGACTCCACGTTGAGGAAAGTTCTATTTTCTTCTTCCTTATAAGGCTTTAGTAACTCGTCAATAGTTTCAAAAGCTTGTTCGCCAAAAGCATAATCCATGACAATGATTACTGGATTTTCTTTGCCAATTTTTGCCTTTGGGAAAGCTGATTTTGACCAATCAATTTTAGAAGTGTCAAAAATTTGAACGTCTATGTTGGTTCCAGAAGTATCGGGAAGCGAAAACATACCGTGTTTTACGGCAAATTCCTCCACTTTGTCTCTTACATCATTTGCTCCAGTTTTACTCAATTCTTCAAAAATAAAGAAGTCGGATTTGTCCTTGAATTTCGTTTTCAAAACATGAGTTGCAAAAATGGAATTCATCACACTATGCATGTTGGCACTGATAACATGAATTGGTCGGTGCAAAAGATTATTCTCTTTCAACACTTCCTTTATATTGTTGGCCCACATTTCGCCATGAATATGATGTCCTAAGCGTTCTCTCAAAATAGGACTAAAAGTAATGGTCCTTTTGTTGTTATCCACCACTTCTTCAATGGCCAGTTTTCCCAACCAATAAATAATATGTAAAAAACGATCTGGTTTTTCTGTAGTGGCAAAAGATGGATAAATATCCAAAACCTCCGAAAAACTTCGTCCCAAAACGTTAGCCACATGAGAAATAGCTTTCTCTTTATCTATCAGAGACAGCTTTTTGTTTTGCAAAACCGCTTGTTCCAGTTTTTGCCAATCTCTAGTTACCTCAACATCAATATCATCTAACAATACTCTGTTTTTGATTTTATGCGATTCGATGAAAATAAAAGTCAAATGCGTTAAGATATCGTAAATGTCCGAACGTCCACGGGTAATTTCCACGTTCATTTGTTCTTCATCAATTCTATAACAATTTCTTCTCCTTTTGGGAGGAACAATGGCTTGAAAATGTGATTTTGAATAGCCTTCGTCCGAAGTCAAATTTATAAAACGACATTCTTCTATGCCTACTGGCAAACGTTCAATTACGTATAATAACCCATTCAATTCCACTTTTTCTTCGGCAATGCTTCCATAAATTTCTGGTCGCAAGGAAAGCAACGCTTCTCTTAACGTTTCGCCTGAAACGCCCATTGGTTTGTAAAAACCTCTGTTGAATAAATGCCTCATTGTGATGTACAATCGTTCGATAGCTGCCGACGATTCTTGCGCTCGGGAGCGCGAAATGTTTTTAATTTCTTTCATTAAAATATTTTTTCTAACCCGCAAAGATAGGGTTTTTATGTTTTAGTTAGATAGTGTCCATTTTATGGCTAATTCAGAAAACTTATCAAAATATGCTTCTAATTGTTTGTGCTTATTTCTATGCATTTTAAAATTTTATCAAAAGCTAAATAAGAGTAAAAATACTTTATTAATTGGACTAGTTGGACAGAATCAGATTAATTACAGGTTCATAAATCATCAATTTATCCGATGGATTATTACTCTTGTCTTTTGCGATTTTATTCCATTTTCCTCCATAAAATGTGAATGAAAAGGGTCTTTCCACAAAATTGTATAACACAAAAGGATAATATATTTTTTGTACTTGTGTTGTGTTCGTGTTTAAGTCCGTGATGGTTTTTTCTAGTTTGTTTTTCTCTATTAGTAATTTTTCAAACCCTACGAACATTCCGTTTTGGGGTATTTTTAAATTAAAATCAGAAACATCAAAGAGGTGTCGCTTCACGCCTTTTTTTACCGAAACAATAAAATCTTTCTCTAGCATTTCCTCACCAGGAAAACCGCTAGAATCAACCGTATAAAAATGAATTTTGATGGTGGCATTTTCTATATTACTATCGGTAAAAATGGTGACTTTTTTTATAAATTTTGTCTTTTTATAGGACGGATAATAAGGGAAAAACTTTGCGTCAATTTTCAATCCATTGTCAAAAGCTTTATAAATTTCACTTTTTGCTTCGCCAATTTCTTGTTCTTTTGTGCCAATCCATTTTGAAATCACAACCTCATCAATTTGATAGGCAATCGGATTCAAATTAACTTCTGCAGATTTCGAAGCTTTAATAATTTTCTTTTCAAAGCCCAAAGCCGAAAAAAC
>JBILYQ010000138.1:0-6094 GCA_044377655.1 Flavobacterium sp. | reverse complement strand
GTGCAATTAATGTGTTTTTCATTTAGTTGTGTTGTTTTGGTAAAGATAATTATAAAAAACAAAACTCCGGATACCCGAGCGTAGCGAATTGACTGGAGTTTTGTTTGCCGTGCAAAAAACAAAACTCCGGAAACCCGAGAGCAAAGCTCGAACTGACTGGAGTTTTGTTTGCTGTGCAAAAAACAAAACTCCGGAAACCCGAGAGCAAAGCTCGAACTGACTGGAGTTTTGTTTGCCGTGCAAAAAACAAAACTCCGGTAATCAGCCGGAGTTTCAATCATCAATCAAAAAACGAACAGTTAATCAGACTGTTCATACTCTTTACCCTAAATAGGTTTTTAATATTTTACTTCTTGAAGTATGTTTTAATCTACGGATTGCTTTTTCTTTAATTTGACGCACTCTTTCACGAGTTAGGTCAAAAGTTTCTCCGATTTCTTCTAATGTCATTGGATGTTGATCGCCAAGTCCAAAATACAAACGTACAACGTCAGCTTCTCTTGGTGTTAAGGTTTCCAAAGAACGCTCAATTTCTGTTCGCAATGATTCGTGAATCAATTCTCTGTCTGGGTTTGGAGATTCTCCTGAACGTAAAACGTCGTAAAGGTTAGAATCTTCTCCTTCAACAAGCGGCGCATCCATTGATAAGTGACGGCCAGAGTTTTTCATGCTTTCTCTAACATCATTTACCGTCATGTCCAATTCTTTTGCAATTTCCTCAGCTGTTGGCGGTCTTTCGTTAGATTGCTCTAACAAAGCATACATTTTGTTGATTTTATTGATAGAACCAATTTTATTCAACGGCAAACGAACAATACGAGATTGCTCAGCTAATGCTTGAAGTATAGATTGACGAATCCACCAAACGGCATAAGATATAAATTTGAAACCACGCGTTTCATCAAAACGTTGTGCGGCTTTTATCAAACCTAAGTTTCCTTCATTAATCAAATCGGGAAGTGTCAAACCTTGATTTTGGTATTGTTTTGCTACCGAAACCACGAAACGCAAGTTGGCTTTTGTCAATTTCTCTAGCGCTTTTTGGTCGCCGGCTTTGATTTTTTGAGCTAATTCTACCTCTTCGTCGGCAGTAATAAGGTCAACTTTTCCAATTTCTTGTAAATATTTGTCTAACGATGCAGTTTCACGATTTGTTACCTGCTTGGTGATTTTAAGTTGTCTCATTTGTAGTTTCTCCTTAAATATTTAAGTATTCAGGTTATTATACGTTTTGAGTTTTTAAAAAGTTACAAAAAGCAGTTAAATAATTTTAATCCTAATCAGAAAATTTTCATTTTGTTATTTTACATTAATATTTTTTTTCAAAGAAACTGGAATTCCTTGAGATGTAAATCCCTCCAAAATAATTTCAAAAGTCCCCGAAACGTCTGATGTATAAAAGGAAATTACATTTTCGTTTTTATCTAATGTAAGTTTAGGAATCCAAGCTATTTGATATCTGTAATCTGGAATTCTTGCATATTTAGCCTTATTGGTATAGTCAGGTTTGTAATACACTTTGTTTTTTAATGGTCGATTCATTTCTGGTCTCAAAATATAATCACCATTTGCTTTGCTTACAAAATCGTTGTTTTTTGTTGAAAAATTTATTATTCCTCCGAACACATTGGAACCATAATAATAACCACCTCTAATGATACTTATTTTATGAATATTTTCCATGTTGTATTCAAAAAGCTCATTAGAATCCTGTATTAATAAGCCATCAACTAAAACTAAAGCTTGCTCAGAGAGTTCCCTTAACGGATCATTGTCTCTAACTCCAATGGTATATTTATTTTTTGATTTTGTATAATACATTTCCAAAACCACTTCAGTAATGGTTTCTTTGAGCGTAGGAAAACGAGTGAAATCATCAAGAATATAATCCTTAGTTAATGGACTGTAAAACAATGTTTGATTCTGAATGGCCGCAATACTATCTTTTTTTTTGGTAAAATAGGCATTCTCAATTTGGCTTGCCACAGATCGCTCTTCAAGACTTGCTTTTAGCTCTTTGTTCAATACTAAAATAGGTTTGCTAAAAATTAAATCAGTATCAATACTCTTTGGCTGGTCCAATACTACTGTAAAATCTTCACGGCTAATGCCCATCACTTGAACAGTAACATCCGAATTATGATAAGGTTTATCAAGACTAAAAATAAAATTTCCAAAAGCAGTAGTTTTAGCTGTTTTGAAAGCAAAAAATTTCCCAGAAACGGAAAGTGCTACAGTTTTATTTTCGACACTATTGTTTTCATTTTTTGAAACAATTTTACCAGAAATGATCTCACCTCTAAGTTCGGGAAGTACCAAATTATTTTCTTTTTTTGTAATTCCATTGTTTGATTTCGAAGATTTTTTTATAAAATCCATTGCTGAAAGCGGTTTGTTGAATGGTAATTCTTCTAGTTTTCTAACCGACATCGAATAGTTTCCTCCTTGGAGTGAATCGTTCAAAGATTTTATCGTTAATTGGACCAAATCTCGGCTTGAAAATGATTGTTTATTCAATACTAATTCAAAGTTCTCTTTCGATGTTGAATCTGAATTATTGATTGGATTGTTTGAAGCAATCTCTTGGTTTTTTGTTTCCGATTGTTTTTCTTCGTTTACCTGAAATGGATTTATTATGAAAATATCCATTTCAAAAAAGGTAGCTTCGGTTTTGTTTAACATCCAAGTTGTGTGTGCAATCAATTTATAATTACCTGTTTTTAGAGAAGTTGGAACAAAAAAATCACCTTGACCTATTCCGTCTTCTAAAAATAGCTTGTGTTTAAAAACACTTGCTTTTTTATTGTCTAAAAGCTCAATATATCCTATTTTGCTGATAGCACTCGGCATGTTATTCTCAGGATTTAAGCAATACAATTGGTAAAATAGCGTTTCGCCAGAGACAAATGTTGTTGCATTTGAATGAACGAAAACTGTTTCGCTTGTTGTTATCGTCAGTGCTTTTTCTTTTGATGCAATCGTTTTTTGAGCCCAAGAATTTGAGCTGAAAATCATCAATAATACTGCTAGAAATAAATGTTGTTTTAGTCTATCCAAAATTCAGGTATTATGTTAGATGAAAATGAGGTACAATCACCACATATAGGTTTTATATAGGTATAAGTTAATCCAGTATGCAGCAAGTATATTAAAGAATTTGAGGTTACAAGTCCGTTTAATCTAGTTCCGTCACAAGGTGCTGGAGGCGCATCAAAACAATAGGCGAATTCAAATTCGGTACATTCGTCAAAATAGGCTGGGTTTTGTGCTCCAGGAAATAAGTCATGATAATTGAAGAAAATTCTTTTTGAAGAAACAGAAGCCACATCAAAAAAACCAATTACTTTTTCGCTCGGGTTATCTGTTGAACGAATATTTCCAAAGAAAAAACCAGGTTGATTTTGAGATAAAATGCTTCCGGAACCTGATATTTCACTTAGCGTTTTGTAAAAAGTATATGATTCTAAATTCTGGATATACTGTTTTACTAAAATACTATAACGTTCTGCAATTGTATAGTCTTCACTACTTATAAATCGAACAGGGAAATCAATTACTCTATCTTCGGATTGTAAATTGGTACTGGTCAATAATAGGGTGTTTGATTTTGCTAAAGAATAACAAACTCTAGCTTCAGTCTCTCTTGGAACAAGTTCAATAAACGGATGGTTTATTTCCACAGTTGGCGGCACAACAACCGCTTTAAGAGGTTTCCAGAATGGCGCCGTGACTTTTGAAGTTTCTTCGTATTCGTAGCGATAGTATTTTGAAGTATTGGTTGGGTCAATATTATTGACAGTTATTTGAACTCCGGTAACGCCATCTATTGTCGCTACAGCTGCATTCACGCTTTCAATTTGATTTACGGTTGTTAAAGATTCCGTTTTTGAAGAATACGTTCTGCCATCACTGGTTGTAATATTTAATTGGTATTCTCGACCCGGAATGGCTTGAAATTCAGTCGTGGAAACATAGTTTTCTGATTGTTCTTCAAATTCGTATTGGTTTCCATTATTATCTGTCACAAAAACAGTAGCGTCTGTTTCAAAAGTTGGCCCATCTTCTTCAAAACGATAGGTTTTTGAAATTTTTACTTCCTGTTTTTTAAACTCATTGGTAATTGTCGCTTCCACAACAAGTGCTTCCTCAAACGTGTTGGTTTGCAATGCATAAGGTTCAACGCAGCCAACGGTGGCAACAGCGAGTAGCATAAAAAGCATTGATTTGATATAAACTGTTTTTTTCATAACGTATTTTTTGGACTGTTGTTAAAATTTAAAATTATAAGTAACAGTTGGAACTGGGATTGAAAAAATGGAGGTTTTGTAGGCTTTAATTTTGCCTTCTTCGGTTACAAAAAACACGGAATAAGGATTGTTTCTTCCTAGGACGTTGTAAATGGAAAAGTTCCAAAAACTATGGGCTAATTTTTTTATTTTATGGTTTCCTTCAACGTTGACGCCAATGTCTAGTCGGAAATAGTCAGGAATTCTGTACTTGTTTCGGTCACTGTAAAGTGTATAAACTGTATTTCCATAATTATATGTTCCAATTGGATAGGTGATTGGTCTTCCAGTTTGATAGGTAAAATTGCTCGAAAGACTGTAACGCTTTGTGAATTTGTAATTCAAAACAACACTTACATCATGTGGTTTGTCAAAATTGGCTGCGAAAAATTTACCGTTGTTTACTTTTTCTTCGTCAAATTGGCTGTCTAATTTTATGAAGGTGCGAGAATAGGTATAGCCAATCCATCCGTTCAATTTTCCGCTTTGTTTTTTAAGCAATAACTCAACGCCATATGCTTTTCCCTCGCCTTGCAAAAGTTCGGTTTCTATATTTTCGTTCAAAAGCAATTGCGCTCCAACTTTATAATCCAAAAAATTGCTCGATTTTTTATAATAACCTTCAACGCTTACTTCCAAATCATGGGTGTCAAAATTTTTGAATAGTCCAACAGAAAACTGCTCTGCCACTTGTGGTTTTACGTTTAAATCAGAGAGTTTCCATGTATCCGTTGGCGATTGCGTTGTATTGCTCGAAAGCAAATGAATGTATTGGTTTGCTTTGTCATAACTTGCTTTTATGGAGAAATCATCCATCAGAAAATAACGAGCTGCAATTCGAGGTTCCAATCCGCCATAGGTTTTGATAACTTCATTGTTGTCGTAGTTTTTTATCTCAACTACAGTGGCATCATTCAACGGAAGATTACTTTGATAAATTCTTTGAGCAGATTTTCCTAAAAAGGCGTACGATGAGTAACGAAGTCCAATGTCAATCAATAATTTGTCACTCACTTTAAAGCTATCTGAAATATAAACCGCAGATTCCAATCCCCGTTCTTTTTCAATATTTATTGGCGTTAATAATGACTCGGAATTTTTTGGATCAAAATCTCCAGGATTAATTCCGTACAATTTGCTGGCGATTCCATAACTGAATTTATGCTTCTCGCTGAACAAGTAATTCATTTTTAAAAGTACTTGTGTTTCGTTTATTCGATATCCAAAATCAAATGCATTCAAATCTTGGGTTTCGTAATCAATATTGAACTTATATTCACTGTTGGTCAAAATAAGTGCGCCTTTATTTTTTTCATTGAATTTATGTTCCCATTTTAATGAAAACAAACGATTACTGTATTTGTACAACGAATCCGAAGTGATACTAAAAGCATCGCGGCTATAATAGGCTGTTGCTTCTAATGAATTGTTAGGATTAAAATCGTGATTGTATTTTACAATTGCATCATAAAATGAGGCTTCACTATTTTTTAAGGATTCTTCTTTTAAACTTTTTAAAATCCAACCCGAATAGGTTGCTCTTACACCAACTAATAGGCTCGATTTGTCTTTTATAATTGGTGTTCCGATGGCAAGATTGCTTGTAACTGGACCAATTCCTGCTTCTCCCGAAAATTTGGTTGGGTTTCCGTTTTTAGAGGTAATGTCAAAAACAGAGGATAATCTTCCACCAAATTCGGATGGAATACTTCCTTTGTAGATATCTGCTTTTTTTGTTGTAAATGGATTTACTGCTGAGAAAAACCCAAAGAAATGGGATGGATTGTAAATAATGGCATTGTCTAATA